>NZ_DBNHFX010000165.1:0-37081 GCF_057137845.1 Sandaracinobacteroides sp.
CGCTGACACGCATTTGTCCCAGGCCGGTTTGTATGGGGCATCACGATGAGCAACTCCCAGCCGAGCCTCATCCTGGTGCTCAATTGCGGCTCCTCAAGCATCAAGTTCGCCTTGTTCGATGCACAGGCGTGCCCGTTGCCGCGCCAGCCGCTGTGGCACGGCATGGTGCAAGGGATTGCTGGGCCCGCGCCTGAGTACAGCGACAGTGGCACTGCGCAGCAGCGCATCCATCTGAACCACGAACACCCTCACACCGCCGCTCTGGCGTTGATTCAAGCGCGCATCGTGGCCCGACTCGATGGCCGCCGCATCGTGGCCATCGCGCATCGTGTCGTCCATGGCGGCAGCAGGTACTTCGAGCCAACCGTGGTGACCGATGGCTCCATCGCGGAGCTGCGGGCCTTGATTCCTTTGGCGCCGTTGCACCAACCCTTTCCCCTGAAGGCCATGAGTTTGCTGTTCGAGCAGTGGCCCGGAATTGTTCAGGTAGCGTGCTTCGATACAGCCTTTCACCGCACGGCGCCGAAGGTGGAGCAGATCCTGCCGCTGCCGTACTCGGCCTGGGAACGCGGTCTGCGCCGCTACGGCTTTCACGGCCTTTCATACGACTACATGAGCCATGTCCTGCCCGAGCGCCACGGTGATCTGGCACGCGGCCGCACCATCGTCGCGCACCTCGGCAGCGGGGCCAGCCTGTGCGCGATGCAGAACCTGCAAAGCATCGCCACCACGATGGGATTTTCCGCGCTCGACGGCCTGATGATGGGCACCCGTACCGGCTCGCTCGATCCGGGCGCCCTGCTCTACCTGATGGAGATCGAAAAGCTCTCACTGGAAGAAGTAGGCCGCACGCTCTACAACCAGTCCGGCCTGCTCGGTGTTTCCGGGATTTCGGCCGAGCCGCGCGTGGTGGTGAAGCACGAGAGCGATTCCGGCGAAGTCGGCGAACGCGCCCGCATCGCGTTGGCGCTCTACGTGCGCCGTATCGTGCGGGAGATTGGCGCACTGATCGCAGTCATTGGCGGCCTGGATCTGCTCGTGTTCACTGCCGGTGTCGGTGAGCACAACGCCTTCGTGCGCGAGCGCGTCTGCCGCGACCTGGCATTTATCGGCATCAAGCTGGATGCCGATGCCAACGCCATCGATGCCCCGGTTATCTCCACCACCGACAGCCGGGTGCTGGCCGCGGTGGAGCCTACCAACGAGGAATGGATCACAGCGCGCTATACGCAGGATTTGATAGGCGGCGCGTGATGTCCCAGCCAGGCCGAGCGCGCTCAACTCAACTGACTCTGTAGCCACGCAGGGATTCATCGACATCAAAGAGGGGAAATCGCATGACCACCGCTTCCACCATCCGCCAGTGCTGGCTCGCCGGCCACGGCCCCATCGTCCATCGCGACGAGACCATCAAGCGCATGGAAACTCTGGTGGCCCGTTTGATCGTCGACGGCCGTGTTGCCGACGAGACGACGGCCTACACCCTGCTTGCCGCCGCCGACCGCCTGAGCTGCGTGGCCATGAACGTGGTCGCGCACATGACCTATGCGCGCCGCATCGACCTTTCCGGCGCGGCGCTGTCAGCCGAGGACTTCAAGCCCACGCCCGAAGGCCACACCGGCGGCTCGCTGAACATGGTGCAGGCCTTCGTCGGCTACCTGCTGGCCAACGCGCTCACCGGCAGCACACGCGGCTGGATCATGGGCCAGGGCCATTGTGTCGCCGCCATCGAAGCGGTCAATGCGCTGACCGGCGATGTCTCGCCCGCGCAGCGGGGCCGCTACGACCGCAGCGAGCAAGGCCTGTCGCGCCTGTGTGCCGATTTCTATTCCTATGCCATCGATGCGCAGGGCCGCCCGGCCGTGCCGCTGGGCAGCCATGCCGGCCCCAACACCGCCGGTGCCGTGTCCGAAGGCGGCTACCTCGGCTTTGCCGAACTGCAGTACATCCACATGCCGCTGCCTGGCGAATCGCTGGTCGCCTTCCTCAGTGACGGCGCCTTCGAGGAGCAGCGTGGCCCGGACTGGGCGCCGCGCTGGTGGCGCGCGCAAGACAGCGGCTTCGCTGTACCGGTGATGATCCTCAACGGCCGCCGCATCGAGCAGCGCACCCAGATCATGCAGGAAGGGGGTGCGCAATGGCTGGCCGACGACGTGCGCCACAACGGCTTCGACCCGGTGATCGTCGATGGCCGTGACCCGGCCGCGATCGCCTGGGCAATCGTCGAAGCCGAGGGCGCGCTGCGTGCGTTTGCCGCCGATCCGGATCGCCGCTATCCGGCGCCTCTGCCCTACGTGATCGCCGAGACCGAGAAGGGCTTCGGCTTTCCCGGTGCTGGCAGCAACGTCGCGCACAACCTGCCGTTGGGCGGCAACCCCCACACCGATGTCGCCATGCGTGGGCGGTTCAACGAAAGCGCGGCTGCGCTCTTCGTTGCTCCGGTCGAACTCGACGCGACGCTCACCGCCTTCGCAACCCACGCCGCCCAGCAGCGCCCGCTGGAAAGCGCGCATCCGATGGCGCACCGCCACCCCGCTGCGCCCAGGCTGCCCGAACCGCGCTGGGAAATATCAGGCAGCGAAGGCAGTGCGATGACGGCGCTGGATCAGTGGTTCGTTGAATTCGCCAAAGCCAATCCCGAGCTGCGCATGCGCATCGGCAACCCTGACGAATTGGCCAGCAACAAGATGGGCGGCACGCTGGCGCTGCTCAAGCACCGCGTCAACGAGCCCGAACCCGGCGTGCCCGAGGATTTGCACGGCGCCGTCATCACCGCGCTCAACGAAGAGGCCGTGGCCGCCGCCGCACTCGGCAACAAGGGTGGATTGAACCTGATCGTCAGCTACGAGGCCTTCGCCGTAAAAATGCTCGGCCTGATGCGGCAGGAAATCATTTTCGCCCGTCACCAGCGTCAGGCCGGCCAGCCCGCCGGCTGGCTCTCGGTGCCACTCATCGTCACCTCGCACACCTGGGAGAACGCCAAGAATGAACAGTCGCACCAAGATCCGACGATCGGCGAGGCCCTGCTGGGCGAAATGTCGGACACCTCGCGCGTGTTGTTCCCGGTGGATGGAAACACGGCCGTCGCCGCGCTGCGCGACGTCTATGCCGGACGCGGGCAACTGGCCTGCCTGATCGTTTCCAAGCGCGACGTGGAGAACCGCTTTGATGCCGAATCGGCGCAACGCCTGGTCCGTGACGGCGCAGCCCATCTGATCGGTGACCCCGCCGAGGCCGAAGTGCAGCTCATCGCGCTGGGCGCCTACCAACTCGACGAAGCGGTCAAGGCGCAGCAGCACCTCGCCAAGATGGGCAAGCGCGCCTGCGTCACCGTCATCCTGGAACCTGGCCGCCTGCGCATCCCGCGCGACGCCATGGAAGCGGAATTCGTCGATGACGACGCCACCGTCAGCACGCTGTTCCCGCAAGGCCTGCCGCGTGTGATCCTCACCCACACGCGCCCCGAGCCCATGCTCGGCATCCTGCGCCGCATCGACAACGGCCCGGCCAAGACGCATGCCCTCGGCTACATCAGCCGCGGCGGCACCTTCGATGTCCCCGGCATGCTGTTCGCCAACCGCTGCACCTGGGCGCATACGGTGGATGCCGCAGCGACCGTGGCCGGCTGGAATCGCGAAGCGCTGCTCGACCATGCACAGCGCGCGGCTCTTGATGGCACCGGTGATCCCAATGATTTATTGAGCCCGTGAGTCAGGTACGCGAATCCTGTGCCGGATATGAAGTGCGCCGACAGCACTGCCCGGTGATATACCACAGAGGCGTCACGATGATCTTTGTCTTGGGGTAGTTTCAGCTGATCGACATCCCACGCCCCCGCCCCATATCCCACGACGCAACGCCGCCGCGCATAGTCGCCGCAATCTGCTGCCCCAGCCGCTGCTCGATCACCGGCTTCCACGGCACTAGGCTGAACCCCATGCCGTCATCGAGCATGGCGTAGCGCCCGCTGGCGAGCATGACACTGCGCCGGTAGATGCCAGCCACGCGCTGGCCGTCGGCAACCGGGCGATGCTCCAAGCCAGTTTCGGCGGCAATGTCCTTGGCGGCCTGTGCCAGTTCCCGGTTGCGCAGCGTGCCCAGCAGGTTGCGCGCCAGGATCACGCGCTGCCCACGCCGCTCGGCCAGTCCCTGTTCGGCTAGGAAGTCGGCGCGCTGCTGCATCGCCTGCTTGGCCTCGCCGCCAAAGCCCAGGTCGCCTAAGCCCGAGCCGCCGCCGATCAGTTGTTGGTCGAGCCAGGTAGCGCCGATGACTCGGGCCTGCCGCTCGATGGGCAGATGCGATTTCAGTTCCACGGCCACGCCGCCCAGGCGCTGCGCGTCGTACTTACGGCCACGCTCGGGCAGATCGTCCGGCACCTTCCATAGACCTTCGGCCACGCGCTCCACGATGCCTGCCCGGCGCAAGGCTTCCAGCCGGCGGACGTGAGTTGCCACAACCTCTTGCGGATCGCGGCCGGGCACGGCCTGGCCCTGGGCGATGGCAAGGTGATGGTCAGTGCGGTACAAGCCACCGCTCGCCAGCGCGGCGATGTTCTTGTCGGCTGCGCGCACGTCGACCGATCCTTTCACCTCCACCACGGCGCCGCTCGGGTAGTTCGCCAGCTCGTCGCGAGCATTGAGCGCGACGTAGTGGGCTTTGCCGTCCACGCCGTCGATGACCAGATAGCCCCGGTCGTGCAGTTCGTCGGCCAGCCCCTTGGCGGCCACGCGGCCGAGGATGGTTCGGCCGTCGTCGCCTGGCTCGAACATCGCCAGTTCGCGCGGTTCGCCGCGCATGGCCCGCTGCATGGTGCGGATGATGTCGCCGCGTTCGCCCAGGGAACGCAGCGTCTTCTCGGCATCGGTATGGACGGCCCAGGTGCCGGACTGCACCTCGTCGGCCAGGCCCAGGCGCTGCAAGAGTTGCAGGCGGCCGATCAGCAGCAGGCGCTGGCGTTGCAGCCGCGGTTCGTTGAAGCGTTCGATCTGCACTCGGCCGTTGTCGCCAGCCTCACGCTTCAAGGTGCGATCCAGGCTCGTCCACCGCTCCTGCCCCACCTCGCGCTGCAAGGTCTGCTGGATCTCCAGCTCAGTGCGCGGCCCCAGCCATTCGGTCGCCAGCTCGGACGCGCGATGCCGGAAGCCATTGGCGATGTAGTCGCCCGCGATGATGAGGTCTTTGCCCGTGTCGTCGCGCCCACGCACGATCAGGTGGGTATGCGGGTTGTCGGTGTTCCAGTGATCCACCGCCACCCATTCCAACCGCGTGCCCAGGTCGGCCTCCATGCGCCCCATCAAGTGCCGCGTGTAGGTGCGCAGGTCTTCCAGCTCCGCGCCATCCTCCGGCGAGAGGATGAAGCGGAAGTGATGCCGGTCATCGGCGCAGCATTCCTTGAAAGCGTCGAGGTCGGCGGCATCGGTCTGCGGCCCGTAGGCTTGGCCCGGCTCGCCATCGCGGCCCACGCCATCGCGCTCGATGTAGCGCAGGTGCTTGGCGAGCGATTGCGGGCTGGCCCGCTGCTGGTTGAGCAGCAGCGTCTTGATGGTCACGCGCCGCGACATGGGTGTCAGCTTCGCCCCGGCGAAGCGTGCCGCTGTGTGGCCGCGTCCCAGGCGCGAGCCGGGCCGCTGGCCTGTACCCCTCCCGCCAGGACGACGCACCGACGACTTGCCGCTGCTGGCCTTGGATGCGCTGGCCGATGCGCCAGAACAGCAGGGTCAATTCCGCATTGACTGCCGAGGCGGTGCGCTGCCGCGCCGCCTCGATCAGCGCCCGAATGTCGCCCAGCAGCACCAAAGGCGCTGTGGACGATGCAACCGATGTTTTGCGCGTGGTCATGCCACCACCTCCTCGGCATACCGCGCCCCGGTAATCGCCTTGCGCCGGTTTGCTACCAGTTCGGCCGCCTCGCGTACCGGCTTGTCCTCGGTGTGGACGTAGCGCATGAACATCGCCACGGTCTTGTGCGCCGTCAGCGCCATGCCGACCTTGACCGGGATACCTGAGTTGGCAATGTCGGTGGCCGAGCGGTGCCGGATGCCGTGGGTGCCTACGTGGCTCACGCCGGCGCGCTTGAGGATGCGTGTCCAGCCGCCGTAATACTCGCCCGTGGTCAGATGCTGCCCCGGATGGTTGGGGGACGGGAAGACGTGCGGGCAATTGTCCTGGCGCGGCGCGGTGGACAGCAGCCGGAAGGCTTCCTCGCTCAAGGGCTTGGACATGCCGCCTGTCTTGCTGTCGGGCCAGACCACGCGCCGGTTCTCCAGATCCACCCAATCCCATTGAAGAGTGACGATCTCGGAGCGCCGGCCCGCGAACTCGAATTGCAGCCGGATGGCCAGCGGCAGGATCGCGTGGTCCAGCCCCAGCCCGTCGGCTTCCAGATAGTCGAGATGCCGGAACAGCTTGCCCATTTCCTCATCGCTGATGAGGTGGGTGGCTTTGCCGTTGGGGTACATCGGGACATGGCGGCACGGGTTGGTGCCATCAGGCCGGTAACCCCACACCTCGGCCAGGTTGAACATCTTGCGCATCACGCTGAATGTGCGGTTCGCGTCCGCCGGTTTGTGCGCCATCTTCTTCATCGCCCCTGCAATATCCGGGCGCTTCACGTCCTGCACCTTCATGCGGCCGAGCAGCGGAATGATGTTGTTATTGATGCACTTCTGGTAGCCGACTTGGGTGCTGGGCTTGTTGCGCTGTTTGGAGTGGTCCTCCATGAACTTCTCGCACAGTTCCTTGACCGTGGGGGCTGCTCGGGCGGCGGCTTTGGCCGCGCCGGGGTCGCCGCCTCGGCGAACCTCGGCCAGCCACTCTTGCGCCAGCGAGCGGGCTTGTTCAACCGTCAATTCCCCGTACAGGCCCAAGGCGGGCTTGCGGCGTTCACCGGCGTTCGTGCGGTACTGAACCATGAAGACCTTGCGGCCCGCTGGTGTAACCTTGCATAGGAAGCCGGGCACCATCGTGTCCCGGAGTTCGACGGCCTGCGCCTGGGGTTGTGCCGCATCGACTGCGGACTTGGTGAGCTTGATCTTCGCCATGATGACTCCTCGGAAAGACCCGATTCCCAGGAGCCTTGTAGGGGCCAGCAGAAGGGAAGCCAGGTCAGGTTTCGGAAAGCACCGGCATATGTTGAACTCGCCTAAGTTATTGATAAACCTGCTGTATCGGGCTTCGGCGTAGTCCAGCAAAGTTCGGTGCTGGAGTCATGGTGAAATGAAAAAGCCGCGCGGGCGCTGTGCCCACGCGGCCTTGTCGTTCAAACCGTGGCGATCAGTGCGCCGCAGCTTCCAGCGGCTTCCTGGCCGGTATAGGCGAGAGGCACGTTCGGGGCGTCGTCGAGCCAGCTTGGTACCGCCGGATCATAGATATTCCAGCTTCCTACAAAGATGATTCCCGCGCTTGCTGCGCCTGCAGCAGCAAAAGTTGTAACGCCGACAAGATATTTGAACATCCCCATCAAAATATCCCCTGTATAAAATCGGATTTCGCTTGGCGAAATAGTCATGGAACTGACCCAATTTTTTGCTGACTGTCTGAAACGATACTGTCAAAAATTTTCTACGTTAACGGCGCTATCTTTTCGACGGCTGACGCGATCCGCTGCGCGGCGCTGATGCCCGGACGCGGTTTTTTACGCAGTCCTTACACCGACACCGCAAAACGCAACGCTACCCTTGCGCGGGCAACGGTAGAGCCAGCCGACATTCCAGTTTGAAATGCGGAGTCGGACTTATGCCAATCACTCGTCGATCGAATGAACCGCCTGCCAACGCGTCACGGCCATGAGCGCGTCCTTCATGGCGTGGCTCTCGGGGGCCAGCGCAATCGGGCTGTTATTCTATCTGCTCTACGCGCTCGTAAAGCCTGAGCGTTTCTGAAACGGCAGGTCATGTCGTCACCAGCATCGGATGTTTAACATGGGTGATTTCATCTTCATCGCGATAACCTTTGGTTTCTTTGCAATAACGGCCGGATTTCTTCTGGCTCTGGATCGTATCTGAGGGGCGCATCATGGGACGGGACATCGTTCAGTTCATTCTTGTTCTTTCTGTCATGTGCGCACTCGTGCTGCTGCTTGGCAAGTGGATAGCGCATTTGTTCACAAGCGCGCGCCACACCATTGCCGAACGTGCCTGTTACCGGGCGCTTGGTGTCGATCCGGCCGAACGCATGTCGTGGAAGCGCTATGGCATGGTGCTGTTGCTCAGCAATGCTGCGATGATGCTGCTTGGCTACGCGATCCTGCGGTTGCAGCAGTTGTTGCCGGGCGATCCGCTGGCGCGGGCGTCGCAGGCGCCAGACCTCGCGTTCAATACTGCCGCGTCGTTCACCACCAACACCAACTGGCAGGCATATTCCGGGGAAACGAGCCTTTCCAACCTGTCGCAGATGGCGGTGATCACGTTCCTGATGATGGCCAGCGCTGCCACCGGTGTGGCCGCAGCGGGCGGCTTCATGCGCGGGCTGGGGCGGCAGAGCGCCGCCGACATCGGCAACTACTGGGTAGATTTCACGCGCGTCGTGCTGCGCCTGCTGCTGCCGCTCAGCTTTGTGATGGCGCTGGTCTATGTCTGGCAGGGCATGCCGCAGACGCTGGGTGCCGAGGCCATTGCGACCACCCTCGAGGGCGCGCGCCAGCAGCTGGTCGTCGGCCCGGTCGCAAGCCTCGAGTCGATCAAACACATCGGCACCAACGGCGGCGGCTTCTTTGGCATGAACGCGGCGCACCCCTACGAGAACCCGACGCCGCTTACAAATACGCTGCACATCCTCAGCATGCTGCTGATCCCTTCGGCGCTTACCTATGTGTTTGGCTCGATGATCGCCCGTCGTCGTCAGGGCTGGGCGTTTCTGGCTGCGTTTCTGGTCATTTTCGTTGGTTTCCTGGCGCTGGTTTACGGCGCCGAACGCGCCGGCAATCCGCTGCTGGGGCCGATGGCAATCGATCAGGCACAATCTGCCACGCATGGCGGCGGCAACATGGAGGGCAAGGAGCTTCGGTTCGGTATCGCCCAGACCAGCCTTTTCGTGACAACGACGACAGCCGCGACGACCGGTTCGGTCAATGCCATGCACTCCTCGCTGACGCCGCTTGGCGGGCTGGTGCCGATCGCGCAGATGATGCTGAACAACGTGTTTGGCGGTGATGGTGTCGGCCTGATCAATCTTGTCACTTATGCGATCCTGACGGTGTTTCTTGTCGGCATGATGATCGGACGGACGCCCGAGTTTCTGGGCAAGAAGATCGAGGCGCGGGAAATGAAGCTGGTGATGCTGGCGGTGCTGGCGCACCCGATGTGCATCCTCGGCTTCACGGCGGTTGCATGCCTGCTTCCATCGACGCTCGACAGTCTGTCGAACATGGGTCCGCACGCCTTCTCCGAGGTGCTTTATGCCTATACTTCGGGAACGGCCAACAACGGCTCTGCGTTTGCCGGCTTCAACGCGAACACGCCCTTCTTCAATACGACGATCGGGCTGGCGATGCTCGGCGGGCGTTACCTGACCCTGTTGCCGATGCTGGCGGTCGCCGGGGTGCTGGCTGCCAAGAAGGCGGTGCCCGAAGGCCCCGGCACCCTTTCGACCGAGACGCCGTTGTTCACCTCGCTTCTGGTGTTCGTGATCATCGTGATCGGCGGGCTGACCTTCCTGCCGGCCCTCGCACTCGGCCCGGTTGCCGAACATCTGCTGATGCAGTCCGGCACGACCTTCTGAAGAAAGATATTCCATGCCAGATCCAAATCATATGTCCGAAAGGGCAGTCGCCTCGGCCACCCGCGGTATCGCGCGCCCGGTTATCGTGTCTGCCTTTCTGTTCATGGCCGTCACCGGGATTGCCTACCCGCTGGCGACGACAGGGGCTGCGGGGATACTGTTTCCCCGGCAGGCGGGTGGCAGCCTGATCGAACGCGACGGCCAGGTCGTCGGGTCGAGCCACATTGGCCAGCACTTCACCAGCCCGGCCTATTTCCATGGCCGCCCAAGCATGACGACCGGCCCGTCGCCCGACGATCCCTCGAAAACCGTCGATCAGCCCTATAATGCAGGGTCGAGCGCGGCCAGCAATCAGGGCGTCATCAGCCGCAAGCTGCTGGACGCGGTTGCGGCGCGGGCCGAGGCCTATCGCGCGGAAAACAGCCTTTCGCCTGAGACGCCGGTTCCAGTCGATGCGGTGACGGCATCGGGTTCCGGCCTCGATCCGCATATTTCGGTCGCCAACGCGCGGTTGCAGACCGCCCGTGTGGCGGCGGCGCGCGGCATGTCGCTGGATGCGGTCGCGGCACTGGTCGCGCGGCATGTCGCGGGCCGGCAACTCGATGTCCTCGGCGACCCGAGGGTCAATGTGCTCGAGCTCAATCTTGCGCTGGATGCGGCGGCTGGCGCCCGTCCGGCGGCACAATAGGAAAGCGGTGCTTTCATGTCTCAGGATGCAATGATGACGCATGGTGGAGCGGTCAACGGAATGCCGAAGCCCGTGCGCTGGACTTCGGTTGCCACCGAAGCATTTCGCAAACTGTCGCCGCGGGTTCAGGCAAAGAACCCGGTCATGCTGGTCGTCTATCTGGGCAGTATCCTGACCACATTATTGTGGGTGCAGGCGCTGGGCGGAAACGGCGAGGCGCCGGCCGGTTTCATCTTCGCGGTTGCGGTCTGGCTGTGGTTCACCGTGCTGTTCGCCAATGCGGCGGAAGCGTTGGCCGAGGGGCGGGGCAAGGCGCAGGCCGACGCGCTGCGCGCAACCCGGCAGACGGTGATCGCCCGGATGCTGAAAGAGCCGCGCCGGGACAGCGAGTCCTGGCCGCAGCCGAGCGACGAACTGGATGTGGGCGCGTGGCTGCTGGTCGAGGCCGGCGAGATCATCCCGGCAGATGGCGAAGTCGTCGAAGGGGCTGCATCGGTCGACGAGTCTGCGATCACCGGGGAATCCGCGCCGGTCATCCGCGAGGCAGGCGGTGACTTCTGTTCGGTCACGGGCGGCACGCGGGTGCTGTCGGACTGGATCGTCATGCGCGTGACGGCAAAACCCGGCGAGGCGTTTCTGGATCGCATGATCGCGATGGTCGAAGGCGCGCGGCGCGGCAAGACACCGAACGAAGTGGCGCTGACCATTCTTCTGGTCGCGCTGACGCTGATTTTCCTGCTGGTATGCGTGACGCTGCTGCCGTTCTCGAGCTTCAGCACCATCGTTGCAGGTGGCGGCTCGACGATTGGCATCACGGTCGTGATCGCGTTGCTGGTCTGCCTCATCCCGACGACGATCAGCGCGCTGCTGTCGGCTGTCGGCATCGCCGGCATGAGCCGGATGATGAATGCGAACGTGCTGGCAACATCGGGCCGTGCGATCGAAGCCGCAGGCGATGTCGATGTCCTGCTGCTCGACAAGACCGGGACGATCACGCTGGGAAACCGCGAGGCCAGCGGCTTTCACCCGGCGCCAGGCACCGACGAGCGCGCGCTGGCCGATGCGGCGCAACTGGCTTCGCTTGCCGATGAAACGCCCGAGGGGCGATCGATCGTCGTGCTGGCGAAAAAGCTGTTCGGTATCCGGGGCCGGGAACTGCACGGCGCTGAAGCCATCGCCTTTACCGCGCACAGCCGGATGAGCGGCATCAATATCGACGGGCGGCAGGTCCGCAAGGGCGCGGCAAGCGCCATCCGCGCACACATCGAAGCCGCCGGCGGGGTGTTTCCGCAGGAAGTATCGACGGTCGTCGACGAAGTGTCACGGCGCGGCAGCACACCGCTGGTGGTAAGCGAGGGCGTGCATGTGCTGGGCGTCGTCGAACTGAAGGATATCATCAAGGGCGGTATCAAGGAACGCTTCGCCGAATTGCGCGGGATGGGGATCAAGACCGTCATGATCACCGGCGACAACAAGCTGACGGCAGCAGCGATCGCGGCCGAGGCCGGCGTCGATGATTATCTTGCCGAAGCGACGCCCGAGGACAAGCTGCGTCTGATCCGCGACTATCAGGCGCAGGGGCGGCTGGTCGCCATGACGGGCGACGGCACCAACGACGCTCCGGCGCTGGCGCAGGCCGATGTCGCAGTGGCGATGAACAGCGGCACGCAGGCGGCGAAGGAGGCAGGGAACATGGTCGACCTCGATAGCAACCCGACCAAGCTGCTTCGCGTCGTCGAGGTGGGCAAGCAGATGATCATGACGCGTGGCGCGCTGACGACCTTCAGCATCAGCAACGATCTGGCCAAATATTTCGCCATCATTCCAGCGGCCTTCATCGCTACCTATCCGTCGCTTGGTGCGCTGAATGTCATGGGCCTGCACAGCCCGTCGTCCGCGATTCTGTCGGCGGTCATTTTCAACGCGCTGATCATCGTGGCGTTGATCCCGCTGGCGCTGCGCGGCGTTCGCTACCGGGCGGAACCGGCGGCGCGGCTGCTGGGCCGCAACCTGCTGATCTATGGTCTGGGCGGGATCATCGCGCCGTTCATCGGCATCAAGGCGATTGACCTTCTGCTGACGCCGTTCTTCTGATCATATCGGCAGGCAGAACGGATCGGGCCATGGTTACGGGGTTGGAAGCACGGAAATGACAGACCAGCGGCCCAACCCCGACGATCTTCTGGAGGTTGTGAACGACGAGAGCCACCGCGCCGGGCGCGGACAGTTGAAGATTTTCTTCGGCGCCTGCGCCGGTGTCGGCAAGACGTTCGCCATGCTGCAGGCCGCGCGGCAGTTGCACGACGAGGGGGTCGCGGTTGGCGTCGGCGTCGTCGAGACGCACGGGCGCAAGGAAACGCAGGCGCTGATCGATAGGCTGCCGGTGCTGCCGCGCAAAACCCTTGCCGGTAACGGCAGGGATGCAGCAGAATTTGATCTCGATGCGGCGCTGCAATCCGGCTATCAGGTGCTGATCGTCGATGAACTGGCGCACACCAACGCCGCCGGCAGCCGCCATACCAAGCGGTGGCAGGACGTCGAGGAACTGCTGGACGCCGGGATCGACGTTTATACGGCGCTCAACGTCCAGCATCTGGACAGCCTGAACGATATCGTCGGCGGCATCACCGGCATACGCGTGCGCGAAACCGTGCCCGACCGCATCTTCGATGCGGCGACCGATGTCGTGCTGGTCGATCTGCCAACCGACGACCTGCTGGCGCGATTGATCGCCGGCAAGGTTTATCTGCCGGTCTCGATCGAGCGGGCGCGGCAGAACTTCTTCCGTCGCGGCAATCTGATCGCGCTGCGCGAACTTGCCCTGCGCCGTGTGGCCGACCGGGTGAACGCCGATGTGCGCACCTATCGTGTTTCCCACGCGATCAAGCCGGTATGGGCGACGCGCGAAATGCTGATGGTGTGCGTGCGCGCGGAACGATCGCAGGAGCGGCTGATCCGCGAAGGCGCGCGCCTTGCCGAACGATTGCAGGTGAAGTGGATCGTCGTCCACATCGACCAGCCGCACCAGGCCGACGACGCCGGCTCGCGCGATACGCTGCTGCATCTGGCGAACACCGCCGAAGCCGCCGGCGCCGAGTTCGCCAACGTTCCCGGTCAGGACGTGGCCGAAACCCTGCTGGACTATGCCCGCAAGCGCAGCGTTACCAAGCTGATCGTCGGCAATCCGCCGCGCGGGCCGTTTGCGCTGCTTCGGCCCGGCCTGCCCGAGCGGCTGGCGCGCGAGGGGCCGGAACTGGGGCTGATCCTGCTGAGCGTCGACGATGCGTCAGCGCCTGTTCCCGGCAAGGCGGTGGGTGCGTCGCGCGGATATGTGCAGAAGCTGGTGGTGGCGACGCTTGCCTGTGGCGCAACGACAGCGTTCGCAGTTGGTCTGCTGCGCCATTTCGACCCGTCGAACGTCGTCATGCTGTTCCTGATGACGGTGGTGTTCGTGGCCATCCATCTGGGCCGCATCGCCGGTGCTTGGGCGGCGCTGCTTTCGGTTGCCTGCTTCGACTTCTTCTTCATCAACCCGACGCTTTCGTTCGCCGTCTCGGATACGCAGTATTTTTTCACGTTCGCGCTGATGCTGGCGGTGGCCATGGTGATCGGGCAACTGGCTGCGCGCATGCGGTCCGAAGCGCGGGCCGCGCGATCAGGCGAAAGGCGGGCGACGGCGCTTGCCCGGATTTCGCGCGATCTTTCCCGCGTGATCAAGATCGAACAGGTGATTGCGATCTGCCGCGACACCGTCACGCCGCTGATCGGCGCGCCGGTCGTTCTGCTGCTACCAGATCGAACAGAGCGACTGTTTGCGACCGAGAGCCACGCGCTCGTCGATCTGTCGGTTGCGCAGTGGGCGTTCGACCACGGCCAGGAAGCCGGGCGCGGCACCCAGACGCTGAACGCTGCCAAAGCGCTGTATCTGCCGCTGAAGGCGTCGATGGCGACGAGGGGTGTGCTTGCCGTCGTGCCGACGGACGCGCCGCTATCGAGCGACCCGGACGACCGGCGCCTCATGGATGCCTGCTGTTCGACGATCGGTCTTGCGCTTGAACGGCTGCATTTCGTCGATATCGCGCAGGAAACGATGGTGCGGATGGAGGGCGAGAAGTTCCGTAACACGCTGTTGTCGGCCGTGTCGCACGATTTGAAAACTCCGCTGACGGCGATACGCGGGCTTGCCGAAACGCTGGAACATCCGGGCGTCCTGTCCGAAGCGGACCGGACGGACCTTGCCGGATCCATCCGTTCGCAGGCCGACGAGCTGAAGCGGCTGGTCAATAATCTGCTCGACCTTGCGCGGATGCAAAGCGAGGGGGTGCGTTTGAACCGGGAATGGCATCCGCTCAGCGAAATCGTCGGCAGCGCGCTGGCACAGGCCGGGCCGCTGCTGAAGCCCAGGGTGGTGCAGGTCAGCCTGCCCGCCGATCTGCCGCTGGTTGAAGTCGACGCGACACTGATCGAGCGTGTGCTGATCAATCTCTTTGATAATGCGATGAAATATACGCCGCCGACGGCGCGGATCACGGTTCGCGGCGGCACATCGGGCGACGCGATATATCTGGCGGTCGAGGACGATGGGCCTGGCCTGCCGACGACCGATCCGGAAGGTCTGTTCAAGCTGTTCGCGCGGGGCCAGAAGGAACCAGCCACCGCTGGTGTCGGCCTTGGTCTGGCTTTGTGCCGCAGCATCATATCGGCCCACGGCGGGACGATCAGCGCGTATGGCCGGGCGCCGCATGGTGCCACCTTCGAGATCAGGCTGCCGCTTGGCACGCCCCCGGACATCAGAAGCGAGGCAGAATTCAGCAATGGGATCACCGATGACCAAATCCCGCATCCTGATCGTTGAGGATGAGGCCGACATCCGCCGTTTCGTGCGGATGGCGCTGGAAATGGAAGGCATGAGCGCGTTCGAGGCGGGAACCGTGGCCGAAGCGCGCATGAACGCTGCAAGCCGCCGTCCGGATCTGATGATCGTCGACCTGGGCTTGCCGGATGGCGACGGCAAGGCGCTGATCCGGGAAATCCGCACATGGACTTCGGCGCCGATCGTCGTGCTGTCGGCCCGCGAGCAGGAGGCCGAAAAGGTTGAGGCGCTGGATGCAGGTGCCGACGACTATCTGGTAAAGCCGTTCGGAGTGCCCGAACTGCTGGCCCGCGTGCGCGCGCAGTTGCGCCGCCTCAGCGTGGTGTCGGCAGGGGCCAACAGCTCTCCTCTGGTCCGGTTCGGCAAGGTGTCGATCGACCTCTCTACCCACGAGGTGCGGCGTGGCGACGAGGCGGTGCATCTGACCCCGAATGAATACCGGCTGCTGACCGCGCTGATCCGTGGCAACGGCAAGGTGCTGACACACCGCCAGTTGCTGCTGGAAGTCTGGGGGCCGGGATATTCGGAGCGCGCCCATTATGTGCGGATCTATATGGCGCAACTCAGGCAGAAGCTTGAGGACGACCCATCCCAGCCGGCCCACCTGATCACCGAACTGCAGGTCGGGTATCGGTTGTCGGGGCTGGAGGTTCCTTCGTCGTACTGACCGCCGCCCGCGCACCCGCATTTTTACATGAAATTTACGGGTCTGCCAAAATTCGCATGTCTCTTTTACACGGCAAGCCATAGAGGCTTCGTGCCGGCGGGTGGTCGGCACGAGGACCGAACCATGACCATTGCCACGCGCTATTTCCGAATGTCTTCGCCACTCACGTTGGCCGCTTGCGCGGGCGCGATCGCAACGCCGTTGCCAGCAAGCGCCGAACCATTGCCGGCACCAGCGTTTTCCGGGCCGCTCAATCCCAATCCGGAGCCATTGTCGGTCGATGCCGGGCCGCTGGGATCGGTCGTCGTCACCGGCCAGTTGACAGCAATCGCAGCAACCCAGACCAACGCTTCCCGTGCAGGCGGTATCGGCAGCACGCCGGCATTCGCCGACATCGCCAACGGGCAGATCGAAGTGCAGACGACCGGCGGGCCGATGCAACTCTATCTGCAGGCCGGGCTGTATGCGTTGCCGTCGCTGGGCGTTCCGCATCTGCGTTCGACCGAGGCGACGGACCTGCTGTATGGGGCGGTTCCGGTGGCCTATGCCAAGGCTGTCGTGTCGCCGGAACTTTCCGTTCAGGCCGGCCTGCTGCCGACGCTGGTCGGCGCTGAATCGACCTTCAGCTTCCAGAACATCAACATCGAGCGCGGCCTGCTGTGGAATCAGGAGCCGGCCGTCAGCCGGGGGGTGCAGGCAAGCTATGCAAAGGGGCCGGTTGCGGCGACGATTTCACTGAACGACGGCTATTTTTCCGGCCGCTTCAACTGGATTTCGGGCAGCTTGTCTTACACGTTCAGCCCGACGACCACGTTGGCGTTCATAGGCGCAACCAGCCTGTCAGGAAACATGAAGGCGACGGTCGCGACCCCCCTTGTTCAGAACAATGGCCGCATTTTCAATCTGATCCTTACCCAGACCAGCGGCCCGCTGACGCTGATACCCTATCTGCAATATGGCCATGTGGGCCGCGACGAGCGGGTGGGTGTGCATCGATCCGCCGAAAGCTTTGGCGGCGCGCTGCTGGCAAAATATTCCCTGGGCAGCGAATGGGCGATCGGTGGCCGGGCCGAATATCTTTCGACATGGGGTGGCGGCTGCGGTGCCGACCCCGGCTGCACGCCGACCAATCTTCTCTATGGTGTCGGTAGCAGCGCATGGTCTGTTACCGTCACGCCAACATGGCAGCGCGGTCGCGTTTTTGCGCGGGGTGAATTGTCGTTCACGCGGATCGGCAACCTGACCCAGGGCTTCGGGTTCGGCCCGGACTTCGACCGGCGCGATCAGGCAAGAGCAATGGTCGAAACCGGCATCCTGTTCTGACCGGAGGGCAAACACAGGCTCGGCGCCAGCCGTGCTGCCAATGCGATGACCGGCTGGTTTTTAATGGAAATGGCTACTGGCAGGATCGCCGGAAATTGATAACATACTTAACAAATCACTCTGGCGATGCCGGTGACGGCGGGTTCGGGGGAAGGAACATCGGCACGCGCCCAAGGTGCCTCAGACGAGGGGAGCAGCATGGCAGTTTCAGTTCGCATATCAGGCGGGTTTCGGAACTGGCAGGCATGGGCCGATGGCGTTGGCAGCCGGCTCGGATGGGCGTGCAACCCGGCAGCCAATCTGGGGCTGGCGGCTGCCGCCGCACTGCTGCTGTGCCCCGCCGCCGCACACGCGCAAGAGGGGGGCGCCGCCCCGCAGGCGGCCACGGTGGGGCCGGTTCTGCCCAGCGGCGCGCCGGGGCGGAGCATCCTGCTGTCAGAGGCTGGTCATCAGGCGCAGGAGTTCGAGCGCTTCGTGAAGGATGCCGTGGCAAGGCGTGGCATCGCGCAGCCGCCGGTGGTGGTTGCGTCGCCAGTCGGCCTCGACGGCCTTGCCTGGTGGGAGGCTGCCGCAACGACCGCGCAGGCAGGCGGGCGCGGCGTCGCGCTTTCGGATCTGATCGATTCCGCGTCGCATGCGTCGCTGCAGATCAACGGCTTCGGAACCCTGCCCGCCATCCGGGACACCGCGGTCGACGAGGCCGAGGGGCGGTATGCGCCCGAGATTTTCGCGGAAGGACGCCACGCCTACCGCAACGAGCCGACGACTGCGCTGTCGCAGACGGCTGGTGATCCTCGGCAGAAAGACACCGAATATGTGGCCGAAGCGGGCGTGCGCACGCGGCTGCGCACCGGCGCCGAGGTGACGCTGGCGCAGCGCTTCTCGCGGCTTGACAGCAATGTGATCACATTCAACCCGAAACGGCAGTCGCGCTCGCGGACCAGTCTTGGGGTGGTTCAGCCTTTGTGGCGGGGCGCCGGGCTGGATTACGGCCGCGCGACCGAGCGTGTTGCCGCCAACGAGGCCGAAGCTGCCCGCGAAGAGTTCCGGCGCCAGGCCGAGAGCCATCTGCTGGAAGTGATCCGCGCCTACTGGGTGCTCTACCTTGCCCGCAGCAACCTCGCGCAGGAACGGCGCGGCGCAGTGGAAGTGGCCGAACTGGCGAAGCGCCTTGCGGGCCGCGAAGGGGTCGACGCGCTGCCGTTGCAGATCAGCCGTGCGCGCGCAGTGAGCGCGGCGCGGACTGCGGGCCTCGTGCGTGCGGAAAACGGTGTGCGTAACGCCGAAGCCCGGCTGCGCGCGCTGGTGAACGATCCGATGATTACCGATACCGGCGCGCCAACGATCGTGCCCGCCGATCGGCCGGTGCTTGCCCGCACCGAAGTCGATGCGCGCACGCTGGTCGACCAGGCGATGCGGAGCAGGCCGGAAGTGCGCTCGGCATTTCTTGCCTATCGTTCGGCGTTGCTGCGCGAGGGGATGGCCTACAACGAAAGCATGCCGCAACTGGACCTGGTGCTGGAAGGCTCGGTGAACGGCGGCGCGAACGGTGAATTCATCGGCGCACCGTTCAGCGACGGCTTCGACAATCGCCCAAGCTATACGGCCGGGCTGCGGTTCTCGGTGCCACTTGGCCCCGATGAACGCGACGCGCGGCACAAGCGGCGTCGTCTGGAAACCGTGCAGCAGGCGTTGCAGGTGCGCACGACCGTCGACACCGTGCTGCTGGAACTGGAAGTTTCGGCCAACGAACTGGCGACGGCGCAGAACGAACTGGCCGAACGGGCGCAGGCGCTTTCCTTGGCCGGGGCGGACCAGCGGGTCACTGAAGATCGCTGGAAGGCGGGGATCGGTGTTGCAGGGCAGGGCGGGGCAGACGGGGTGTTCTATCTCGACCAGTTGCTGACCGGGCAGGACCGCTTGATGCGGGCAGAACTGGACTTCGCCGAAGCGCAATCGACGATCATGGTTGCGCGGGCGAACCTGTCGCGGGCACAGGGAACGCTGCTGGCGGAACTGGGCTATGAAATCGCCGCCGACACGGATCCGGCGACCGGGCGGAACCCGCTGCCGCGCTATCGGCTGCGAAAGGTGGCCGCAGCGGGCGGGGCCGCGCAATGACCGCCGACGCCGGGCTGGGCGGCCGGCTGGCGCGCTGGCTTCGTGGCGGCGGCACCGGGGCGATGGTTCGCGCGATCGCCGACGATCCGGTGATGCTGCTGGAAGAGCGCATCATGCTGGATGCGGAAGCGCACGTCACGATCGACGGCCCGACGAGTGTTCCGCTGGGCGGCAGCTTTTCCGTCACGCTGACGTTCGACAATGTCGCCGATGGCGATCCCGGCAGCAACGTCGGCTATGGGCCTTACATCGACCTCGTCGTGCCAACCACCGGCAAGGACGGCGGCAACGGCAACACCAACGACGGCATAACCTTCGGTTCGGCCACCTATCTGGGGACATCGGTAACTTCAACGTCGGTTACGTTCGACGCCAACGGGCAGGCCGTCCACCCGTTCGCCCGCGACGCAAGCGGCAATCCCGTCATCGTTACCGGCACGCCCGGCGATACGCTGGTCGTGCTGACCTTGCCGTTCGGATCGTTCACGCCCGACCAGACTGCGGCCGACGTCGTGGTAAACCTCAACATGTCGCCGCTGGCGGACTATGATCCCGGCCACGTTCTCGACCAGCTTACGTTGCAGGCGCAGGGGGGGTTTTCGCTGGGCCGAGACCCGCTCGACAACCCGACCGCCGATCCGCCGGTATTGCAGCAACCGCCGACGACGCACACGGTCTCGCCGTCTCTGTTGACGCTGACCAAGGTTTCAAGCGCGCCCGAGGGTGAAACGGCCACCGGGCCGAACTTCCTCCGCACCTATACCATCGACATCGACATCGCGAGCGGCCAGACCATTGATCTGCTCCACGTCGAGGATCTTCTTTCCAGCAACATCGTCTACGTCGGTTCGACCGTCACGCTGGGTAACGGTGCGTTGGTGGATGCTCCGGCGGCGGGCGTCGTCGTCGATCCTGCGGACAATCTTCTGTCCTATGATTTCGGCAGCGTAACCGGCGCTGCCGGTGTCGATGCGCGTATCGTCGTCACCTTTTATGTGCACGATATCGAAGGCGGAACCGGTGGAGGAGGCGTCATCGATCCGTTGACCGGCCAACCTACGCAGACTGTGAACGACGTCAGGGCAACGGGAAGCTTCACGCCGCTTGACGGGCGGGATACTGTCACCGTTGTCGTGGAGGACGCGACACTTGTTGACAATGTGATCGTCAATCGCGCACTTGCCGTGCAAAAGACGACCAGCCTCATCGATAACAACAGTAGTGGCCTATCGCCTGGTGACGTGATCGTATATACGATCAATGTTCAGCTTTCAGATTACTTTACTGTTGGCGACATCAATCTGTCGGACGTTCTGTCGGACGGGCAGCGTATTGATACCAGCTTTCTTCCAACATTCACGATAACCGAACGCGGAACCCCTTCCGGCGTACTGACATTCAGCGGCGTGTCGGCAGGCGGCGGCGAATTTACGGGCGGCGCCTTCACCACGGCGTTCAATTCCGTGACCGGGCAGACAGCAGTAGCCATTGATCTGTCACAGGAATTGATCACGCGCAGGTTGCTGGGCGGCGACGGCATACTGGCCGGTGGACGGACGCAGATCGGCGACATCGCGGCAATGACTGGCGCCACAACCGCCACCATCACGTTCCGTGCGGTTGTGCAGCCGGCGTTCGTTTCACCACAGACCTATGGTCCCTCGGTGAGCCAGGGCGACCACGTCGGCAACGATGTGGAAATCTCGGCGACGCTGCGCGACAACGCCACACAAGCTCCGAACGGCGCGACGATCATCGACAATAGTATCGTTACCCTGACGGTGCCGGCGGGCGCTGTGAATGCCAAGGAAGTGGTGGCGGTGAACGGCGCCCCGCCGATTCTGGACGGCGGCCGGCCGGTGATCACACAGGGCGACAGCATCACGTTCCGCATCACCTATTCGCTGCCAAACAGTTCGGTCGAACAGTTTCGGCTGGTCGATTATCTGCCGCTTCCGATTCTCTCTGCCACATCGCTGACGCAGTCGAGCGCGCCGGTCGGCACGCTGCCGGGCGTCGGAGAGTGGAATTACGGGACGGCCGACACGTTTTCGGCCCTGCCGAACGCGCCGGTGCCAGTGGTTTCAGCAAACGCCGGATCGAACGCGATCAGCTTTGATTTCGGCTCGTACAGTCTGCAGATGCAGCCTGGAAACCCGGCGCCGCAGGCCTCGGTCGTGCAGATTCTGTTTACGGTCAGCACCACCGATTTGCCGTTCGCCGACCAGTTGCAGTTGACGAATCTGGTGACTGCCTACGAGGCGGGTTCGCAAGGTGCGACGGTGTCGACCAGTGCACTGGGCCAGTTCAAACTGAGCCAGCCCGACCTGACGATCACCAAGGGTGTTGTCGATTATCTCGGCCAGAACAGCGTTGTATTCGACGGCTCGCGGTCACCGCCTGGCGTATCGTTTGCGGGCGCAGTCGGGAATACCGGAAGCGCCGCCTTTACCGGCCAGATCACCGATGCCGGCCTTGCCGCAGGCGCGATCGATGCCAACCTGCGTGGGGTTGATGCCGGCGACAAGGTAACGTTCGCCATTGTCATCAACAATGACGGCACTGGCCGCAACGGCGCATTCGATGTGCAGTTCCGCGATACGCTGCCTGCGGGCTTTGGTATTCCGCTCGATTCCACCGGACTGAACCTGAAGGTGACGACCGGGGCTGGCGTGCCCGTAGGTTACTCGCTGATCGGGGCCGGATTGTTCGGTGGCGGCATCCGGTTGACGGATTCCGGGGCCGTCGGCGCAATCGCGCCAGACGCCGATGGATCCGGCACGCAGGGGACGACCACCAGCGACGTCATCGTGATCACCTACGACCTCGTGGCGCTCGACAGCGTGAACCCGCGGCAGACCTGGACCAACACGGCGACGCTGTTCAATTTCGCTGCATTGCCGGGTGGCACGAATTTCCTGCACGAAGCGCTTGTCGACACATCGACCGTTTCGACCCGTGACCCGACGATCACCAAGGCGGTGATCAGTTCCAGCCACAACTTCACCAGCGGCAGCAACCTTGCGATCGGGGAAACGGTTACATTCCGCGTCACCGTGGTTCTGCCAGAGGGAACAGCGAACAGCCTCGTGCTGTCGGACATTCTGCCTGCCAATGCGGCCAGCATCCTGACGCCGATCAGCGCGACGCTGGTCTCGGTCGGCAGCGGCCTGAGCGGGCCCGGAATACCGGCGATCGGATCTTCCGGGGTGCTTTCCGGCAGCACCTTCAGCTTCACGCTGGGCGATGTGGTGAACACCGGAGACAATGTCACCGGCAATGACAGCATCGTGTTCGACGTGGTAGCGCAAGTCACCGACGATCCGCGAAATGGCCGGGGCGACCTTGCCACCAACACCGGCCGCATGGACTGGGTGACGACGCTGGAAACCGGCGCTGTGGCAGCGGGCGCGCTGACAGCGACGGCGCCGGTGCGTTTCGTGACCCCGGACCTGACACTGGCCAAAACCGTGAATCCGCAGACGGCGGACGGCGGCGACACGGTGATCTATCGGCTGACCATCGCCAACCCCGCCGCGACCTACGCAACCACGGCGTTCAACCTGAACCTCTGGGATACCGACCTCGCGGCGCTGGGGTTCACCAACGTCGCCATCGTTGGCGTGACGCCGACGGGCGCCGTCAACGCCAATGCCACAGCCGACGCAGGTGGCGTCGTGCATGTGACGGCCGACAGCCTGAACGCCGGCGGCAGCATCATCGTCGAGTTTTCCGCACGGGTATCGGATACGGCGGTTGCAGGGTCGACGCTGACCAATTCCGCGCGCATCACCGACTATGCGACGTTGCCCGGAAACGATCCCGACGGCCGCGTCATCACCAACGAGCCGCCTGCAACCGCCACGCTGACGATCGCCAGCCCCGGTATCGTGAAGCAGTTGATCACCACCTCGATTGGCAACGACGCCAATCCGAAAGTGCAGATCGGCGAAACCGCGACCTTCGATATCATTGCCACGCTGCCGGACGGGATGACCAACCAACTGGTGATCTCGGACATATTGCCGACAGGCGGATCGACGCTGGATTTCGTGTCGGCGAAGCTGATTTCGATTGGCGGGAACAGCACGGCCGGTGCCACGTCCGGCGGGAATATCTCGGGAAGCCTTCTGGGCGTCGGCGCCGACGGCGTGATCGCGGGCGACGGCAAGAGCGTCGCCTTCACTCTGGGCGACCTGTATACGACCGCGAATCCCGGCAACACCGCCGCGGACCAGATCATCATCCGCGTCACGGTCGTGGTGCCCGATGTTGCCGAAAACACAGCAAGCGACGACGTCGTCACCAATACGGCGGCCGCCGTTTACAGCACCGGCAGCCGGCAGGCGACGTCTTCGCTCGACATCGTCGAACCGAACATCGGTATCGTTAAGTCTGCGGTGCAGACACTGGTACAGGCAGGCGATACGATCACCTACAGCTTCGTCCTGCGGAACAACGGCGATGGTGTCGCCTATGACGTGACGGTTGCCGACCCGCTGGATCCGAACATCCAGCGCATCGGCGCAATCAGCTTCTCGGGCGTAACCAGCGGCCTCGCCAACAATTTCAGCGAGATCTATCTGGCGCAACTGCTGCCCGGAGAGAGCCTGACCGTCAGCTATCAGGCGGTCGTGCTGAGTTCGGCGACCCACGGCGACAATATCGTCAACACCGCTTCGTCGAACTACGACAGTCTGCCGGGGACAGGGAACGTCGGCCGGGTTCCCAGCCCGCCTCCGTCCTCGACGGTGAGCATTCCGGTGATCGGCCCGGTAGACATCGACAAGAGCATCCTGCTGACTTCGGTGAATGCCGATACCAATCCGAATGTGGTGATCGGCGAAGTGGTGACCTATCAGATCGTCGCACGGGTTCCCAACGGCACGATCGACCTGAGCGTCACCGATCTTCTGCCGTCGGGCCTCCAGTACGTGGCGGGCTCGGCAAGCTTCGTTTCGGCGTTCGGCAGCACGGTTGCGCCACCCGGGTTTGGCATCGTCGTCAGCGGACAGCAACTTACCTTCAACTTCGGCACGCTGGTGAACCCGCCGATCGTTGGCGGAGACGATCGCGTCATCGTCACGCTGCAGGCGCTCGTCGTCGATACGCCGCTGAACGTGCAGGGCACGAACCTGACCAACCCCGTCAGCGCCACGACCGGACTGGGGGTCGTCACCGATCTTACACCGCCGACCGTGACCATCATCGAGCCGCGGCTGGAAGTCGATAAAACGGCGCTCGTCAACGGCGGCATTTCGGGTGACGCAGGCGATACCGTGACGTTCAGCGTTGTCATCCGCCATACCGGCACCTCGAACGCCGATGCGCGCGACTTCGTGGTGACGGATCTGTTGCCCGCCGGGCTGACGCTTGTCGGAAGCCCGCAATTGTCGGGCAGCGGTGCCGGTGGCGCGATCGTCGATACTGCGGCGCCCGCCAACAGCATCCGCGTGACCGGAACGACACTTGCTCTCGGGCAGGAACTGATCGTGACATATCAGGCGCGCATCGACGATGCGAACCTGCTGCCATCGAGCATCACCAACACCGCATCGGTCGGCTGGGACAGCCTGCCCGGAACCGGCGGGCGGGTGAACGGTGCGAACGACAATGCGCTTGTCGATGTCACGGGGCCGCAGTCACTGGTGAAAACTATCACCGGGACGTCCGATACGCTGACGGGAACCGGGCAGTTCGATCCCGCAGTCACCGACCTCGTGATTGGCGAACGGGTCGACATTCAACTGGTGGCGACGATACCCGAAGGCGTGCTTGGCCCGGTCATCATTACCGACACGCTGTTGTCCACCTTCGGGACGCTCGATCTGGTTGTGGGCAGCATCACCGTCGAGATCGGCGGCACCGTGCATTCGTTCACCCCCACCATCGCCGACACCAACGGCGACGGCATCGGCGACCTGCTGACGTTCAATCTGGGAAGTGTCGCCCTTCCTGGAGACAATGATCCGACCAACAACAACATCGTGATCCGCTATTCGGCGGTCGTGCCCGACGTGCCGGCGAATTTTGCCGCACCGGGCCGCGTGCAGTTGCTGCCGGCCACCCTCGACACGCCGCTTGGCCATCGCGCCGATCAGGTAGGCGTCGAGATCGTCGAGCCTGAACTGGTGCTCGACAAAACCGCCAGCGCAACGACCGGGGTGCCGGGCGATGTCATCACCTATCGGCTTACGCTGTCGCACGCCGGAAACTCGACGGCTGCCGCGCGCGACATCCTCGTTCGCGACGATCTTTCGATCGGCAACCTGACGCTGGTTCCGGGCTCGCTCGTGGTGATTTCTGGTCCGGGGGTCGTTACCGGTCCCGGGGTGTCGGTCGATATTTCGACGCTGCAACTGGGTGCGCAGACGGTGATCGAATATCAGGCAATCGTCGGTTCGGTTCCGCCCGGTTCCGGCGTGCCCAATATCGCCACCGCCGACTTCGACAGCTATCCCGGTCAGGGCGGCCGCCCCGACCAGACGACCGATACCTTCACCTTCGGGGTTCCAAACCTCGACAAGGTGATTACCGGAACCAGCCTTGCCGACACCGGCAGCGCACAGTTCCGGCCCGATCTGCACGATCTGGCGATCGGCGAACTGCTGTTCTACGACATCGTGGTGACGCTGCCGGAAGGCGATACCGGGGTCGTGGTGTCGGACACGCTGCTGGCGCTGGCTGGAGAGGGGGTGCTCGAACTGATCGGCACGCCAACCATTGCGCTCGGGGCAGGTGTCACGGCCACGAACCCGGCGCCGATACTCGTGCAGAGCGACGTGAACGGCGACGGGATCGCGGATCGGCTTTCGTGGGACTTCGGCACCGTCAACTTCACTGCTGGCGGCGACAACCGGATCGTGATTTCCGTCGTGACGCGCGTTGCTGACGTTTCGGCCAATGGGAACGGCGATTTGCTCGCGCTGCCAGCACGGCTCGATTATGTTTACGGCAATGTCGTCGATGCGATCGCGATCGACATCGTTGAACCTGATCTCGCGATTGACAAGACGGTTACGCCGATCGTTGGCGAAGCGGGGGTGATCGTCGGCTATCAGGTCACGCTGCGCAACAATGGCGAAGGGCCGGCCTATGACATGGCGCTTGGCGATGTTTCCGATCCCGGCATGGTGCCGAACGGGCCGGCGACGCTGATCGTAGGCGGGCTGACGACGCAGTTTGCCAGCGTGAACAATGTTGTGATTGCGCGGTTGCTGCCGGGCGAAGTGGCGATCGTCACCTATTCCGCCACGGTTGCGGACAGTGCGCTGGTTGGCTCGGTGCTGCACAACATGGTTTCATCGGGTTATGACTCGTTGCCGGGCACGCAAACCGGCGAACGCGGGCATGATCCGGTGTCGGATGGGGCGGACGTGACGATCACCCCATCGACCCAGCCGATACTGACGAAGTCGATCCCGGTGCCGCCGACGACCGATCCCAACACCGGCGACGGCCAGGTCCGGCCGGGTGTCACCGATCTCGGCATCGGAGAGACGGCGCGTGTCGATCTGACAGCCGTTCTTCCGCGCGGCACCGTGCACAATGTCGTCATCACCGACCAGCTTACCACCGCAGACGGCAAGCTCGCCTTCGTTGCGGGCAGCGTGCAGGTCAGCTTTGGTGGTGTGGTGCTCGATCCTTCGACCTACACCGTCGTGCTGGTCGATGGCGACGGCGACGGCATCGCCGACAGTGTGAGCTTCCGGTTCGCAAGCCTGACCGTTCCCGGTGTGGCCAATCCTGCCGATCAGCCGCTTGTCATCCACTATCAGGTGACTGCGATCGACGTTGCAGCGAACGTGGGCGGCGACGAAATCGATCTGGCCGCCAGTCTGACGTTCGATACCGCAAACGGGCAGATTCAGCCGGTCACGGCGACGGCGGGTGTCGACATCGTCGAGCCGCAGTTGCTGCTGACGAAGGGGACGGTAAAGACCTTGTCGGATCAGGGCAGCCTGCATGGCCTGTTCCCGCCTGCCGACCCGCTGGCAGGAACCGGCGGCGACATATTCACCTATACGCTGACCATCAGCCAGGCACCGCAGGCTGCCGGGCCTGCCTATGATCTGCGGCTTGCCGATCTGGTGCCGCAAGGCCTTGCCATTGTCGGCGGCAGTGTGGTGGCAAGCTCGTCCGGGGTGAATATCAATGTTGTTGGAAACAGCATTTCAGCGACGGTCGCGCTGCTGTTGCCGGGCGAAAGCTTCACCATCACCTATCAGGCGCGCATTCTGGACACGACGAAGTACGATACCGCGCTGCCGAACCATGTCGACCTGACTTACGACAGCATGGCTGGCCCCGGCGGACGCACCGACAGCAGCCAGGCGAATGCCGAAATCCTGCTGGATGGGCGTGGCACGATCGTCAAGACGGTGATCGCGACCAGCAACCCGAACAGCGGCACCGGCGCCTTCGAGCCCAACGTGGTGGACCTGACGATCGGCGAAGAAGTGACGACACGCCTGACGGCGGTGCTGGCGGAAGGAACCACGCATGTTGTCATCACCGACAGGCTGCCATCCGGCCCGGACGGCGTGCTGCAACTGGTATCGCTGGGCACGCCGCAGCTTGGTACCAACATCATGGCCGAACATCCGAACCCGACGCCGACGCTGATCGACACCGACGGCGACGGCTATGTCGACAGCTTCACTTTCGATTTCGGTGACGTGACGGTGCTGGGCGACAACGTGATCGACGGGCGCGACACCATCACCATCGACGTGATTGCGCGCGTGCCCGACGATCCGCGCAACACCAGCGGTGTGCGCCTCGATGCACCTGCGCTGCTTGATTATCAAACCGGAACCGCGACCGCGACAGTGCCGATGGAGATCGTCGAGCCGCAACTGCTGATCGACAAGATCGCGCTGACGCCGGACCGTTTTCTGGGCGAAATCGCCAGCTATGAAATCCGGGTTTCCCATGGACCGAACTCGGTGGTCGCAGCCGATATCACGGTGATCGACACCCTTTCTCCGGGATTGACGCTGGTGCCGGGGTCGCTCGTCGTGGTGTCGGCGCCTCCGGGCGTTCCCGTCGGCATCGTCGGGACGACGGTTTCCGTGCCGATCCTGCCGCTTGGAACCGAACTGGTCATTCGTTTCGACGCGCAGATCGCCTTTACCGTGGATCCGACAGCGCCGCTGTTGAACACGGCCACGGTATCCTATGACCAAACCCCCGGAGACGGCGGGCGCCCGGCTGAATCCGACGATACGGCGGTCGTGAACATCCTGCCCGGCAAGACGCTGACGCGCGAACAGCCCGGTGGGCACTGGCTGCGCGATCGCCACATCGAGCGGCTGCCACGGATCGACGGCATCTATTCAGGCACGGCGCAGCCGGGTTCGCGGCTGGTGTTGACGCTGGTCGACCAGATGGGTGCGCCATCCGGAACATCGGCCGTCACCGCCGATGCGGGCGGCAACTGGATGGCGCTGATGCCCTCTGCGATCATGAGCGATCGCAACGACTGGCACGATTCCGTCGCGGGAAGCCGGCTGTTCGGCGACATGGTGCATGCGCGGCCTGCCAGCCCCGAGTGGGACGCCGACCGCGACGTGCGGGTTGGCGCCTATGTCAGCGACGGCGCCTACCGGTTGCAGATTGCCAATGTTTCGGCAGCGGATCTGCAATCGGATTCTCTGCTCGGCAGCGAACCGTCGAACAACTTGCGCACCTATTTTGCGCCTGCCTGGCGCGACGAGTTGTTCATCGAAAAGCCGCTGTCGATCGACCGGGTGTTCGACGATCTGGCGCAAACGGCGATCAGCCGCGACTTCGCCGCTGCAAAGGAGCCGTTGGGCTTCGCGATCAATCGCTTCAATGCCGAGCTGCTGGCGACGGGTGTGGGGGCAGGGGGGCGCTGATCAGGCGCGCGCAGGCTTCATAGCCAGAGCTGCATGCGCACCCATCGGATCGCCGGTCGAATTGCCTGCCATGCGACCGGCGCCCACCCGCCCCTGACCGATGCTGTGCCAGACATGCCTGCGCGCAGGTCGCCCTTGTCGTCGGTGTCGATGCTGACGAGGGTACGAAACACGTTGCGGCCATCGACCACTTCGGCAAGCGGATAGATCCGCACGACCTTTCCGCCAATGCGCGCCAAAGGGCGCGACACCAGCCGCATCGAAACACGCGCACCGGGCTTCACACGGGCGACGTCCGCGTCTCCGATCAGAAGATCGGCGCGATAACCACCGGGGGCCGCGACGCTGAACAGCGTGTCGCCCCGGTTCATCGTTGCGCCAACGCGGCGCCGCATGTCCTCGCCGTTGATCGTGCCGGCGATGGGCGCACGCACAACGGTTTCGGCAAGCCGTGCATCAAGAAGCGCCACCTGCCCGGCGAACTGGGCCGCCTTCAATTGGGCCAGTCGTTCGCCCTCGACATCGCCATCGGCGCGTGCGGCTGCCGCCTGCGTGCTGGCTGCCTGCAACGCAGCGGTCGCTTCCTCGTGGTCGCGCGCGATCTGCGCCGGATCGAAGCGCACCAGAACCTGCCCGGCCCGTACGTCGTCACCCGGATCGACGGCCACTTCTTCGATGCGCGCCGACAAGGGCGCGGTCACCACCCGACGCAGGCGTGGTTCGATACTCAGTGGCGCGCGGATACTGTCAGGGACGGGAAGCAGCAACACGGCCAGCAGCAGACCCGCCAGCACCCGCCGGGCAAGGCGCGGCCTGTCTGCGCGATCGACCGATCCGGGCCATGGCGCGGCGACTGCAAGCCGGTCGAACCGTGCAGCGAGCGTTGGCCGATACATGCGCGCGACGGCCATCGGCGCGGCGCGGTCGGCGAATGCGGCCGCCAGCGCCCTGTCGCCCGGCGGCCAGGTGATGACGACAAGGCCATCGCCATTCGCCGACAACGCCGAGGCGACGCCGAGCGCGGCCCCGTCGCCCAGACGTTCCAGCCCTGTGAACCCCGGTATCCCCGAGCCTTGCTGATGCGGCGCGGCAAGGATGTCGTCGACCGCTTCGCCTGCCGCCAGTTCGAGCGCGCGCCGCGATTCAAGCGCCGGGCGCGGGTGCTGGCTGTCTGCGACGCGGATGACGCGCCTTTGCCGCGCCATCGCAAGCGCGACCCGTGGCGCGCCGGTCAGTTCGGCAACATTCAGCGCAAGCTGGTGCAGGCTGTCGTCCGTCCAGTCGGCGTTGGCGGATTGCAGCAGCAGGGCATTGACTGCCGGGTTTGTGGCTGCCGCATGGGCGCCGGCAACCGCACGGACAAGTTCCAGCCGTTCGCGCGCCAATGCCTGCGCCAACTGGCTGTCCTGCGCAAGGCGGTGCACGGCAACCTGCACGCTGCCGTCGTCGGCGGTTGAAAGGGAACTCGCGGCGCCGCGCCCCGCCACGGCTACCCCGTCGCGCGCGGCCGCCACTGCCAGCGCCACGACTTGTGGTTCCAGCGTTTCCGGCTGCACTGCCCCGTCGGCGGCTACGGTCGCGATGGCGAACGCCTCGCTGTTGAGCAGTTGCGCCTGAAATTCCGCGATCTGGCGCGCACGATCGGGGCGGGCTTCAGCCAGTCCGTCGAGTGCGTGGCGAAGGCTGTTCATTGCGCCAGCGGCTTCAGCAGAATGGTTCCCTGCAGGCCGGAGGGCAGAACCTCTCCGGGGTTTTGCAACTGAAGCACGGCCCGAACCTGCCCGCCGTCGATCACCGGGTCGATATAGACGAGTTTCGCCGGCAGGGTGCGATTGAACGGCGCCGGGAATACCACCGGATAGGACGCCCCCAGCCTGAGCAGGGAATAGCGTGCCACCGGGATAAAGGTCTCGCCGCGCAGCGTCGCCAGGTTGACCACAGTTGCCAGCACGTCGGATTTTCGCACCGACATGCCCGGCCGCGCGCCCATCCGGCTGACCTTGCCGTCGAAGGGCGCACGGGCGACATAATTTTCCAGCAGCACCTTTTCCAAAGACAGACGTTGCCCTTCGACCGCCTTCCGGTCTGCGGCAGCGGCGCTTTCCAGCCGCGCCTGCGATGCAGCGGCCTCGGCCTGGCGGACTTCCCACGCCGTTGCGGCGCCTTTGGCAGCAGCCGACTGGGTTCCGGCCAGCCGCGCCTGTGCCTCCTGTTTGCGGACGCCTGCTGCTTTCACATCTGCATCCGAACCCGCAGCCTTGGCAGCCAATGCGATGCGTGCGCGTTGCTCGCGGTCGTCGAGCTGAACCAGCACGGCGCCACGGCGGACTTTGCCGCCTTCCTGTGCGCCCACCGTCACCACGCGGCCATCCGTTGCAGCGCGGAGGGAAACCATCTGTTCGGCCATGAAGATGGCGGCGGTTCGTGGCACGGGCGCCGTCGCCGGCCGGGCCGCTGGCCTCGCCGTGGCGGTTTGCGCCTTCTGCTGCGCCTGAACCGAAGATGTTCCGGAAAATGCGGTTACGAACGCGGCGGCAACCCAGATCATGTGCATATACTGCTTCTAGGCGATCGGAGGCGGTGCACAATCCCCCCGCACTCGGGTCAGCGCGGATGCAGCGTCAACGCTGGGCCTGCCAGTCAAGCAGACGCATCGCAGCCTCGGCGGCCTGCCACGCAAGCGGGCGCGCCGGGGCGCCCATGCGGATTTCTGCGCGCTGGCCGTGCCTTAGCGCGGGCGCATCCGGTTGCGGAACCAGCCAGACACTGACCAGTGGGGCTGTGGCACGCCGTCCGCCCGGGTCGGCCGGGTCGACGGTCAGTGGCCCGCCTGCCGGCCGGCCAAGCGCTGGCGAGGGCAATTGGCGTGTCGCGTTGTCGGCGACCCGTTCGATCCGCGCGTGGAACGAATGCTCCGGCCGCCCGGCGATGCGGACGCGCGCCATATCGCCGCCTGCCCGAATACGGTCGGCCTCGCGCTCGGTGATGACGGCATGGATTCGCCAGCCACGGGCAGGCAGCACCACCGAAAGCGGCATTCTCGGATTGGGGGCGACCCAGCTTCCGGCATATTCGGCGGCGTCGAGCGGATCCCACCCCGCCGCTGCCGGCACTTCAAGCATAGCGGCCTCGCGGCCAAGCGCAGCGGCGATTGTCTGCTGGCTGACTGCGGCTTCGGCCGCCGCCTGCGCGCCGATTTCGCCAAGATCGATCGCGCGCCGCCAGCGCGCCATCGCCTCGGCGCCACGGATGCTGGCGTTGCGTTGGGCCTCGATCAGTTCCGGAGATTCCAGGAGCAAGGCCGGACCGCCATCGTGGTTTCCCGTCGGCGAGACGGATACGATCCGCACGTCGCGCGGGGGGTAGATGAAGCGTGCGCCGCGCGCTTCGATGATGCCGGGGGCCGAAATGCCTGCCGGCAGCGGCAGCAGCAGCACCACCGCCAGCACGGCAAGCGCGAACACCCGCAGGCGGCGCCGGACGGTTTCGGGCGCAGCGGCCATCGCCACCAGCCGCTTGCCGGTTGCAAGCGCCGGGCGAACGACAAGAAGTGACAACGCAACCGCCACCATCAGGAGCGACGCCCATGGCGACAGCTTGTGCGCCAGCCATACCAACCCGGTAAAAACCATCAGCCGATAGGCCAGCATGCCAAGCCAGTAGGCGAGCAATGCGGGGGAGAGTCTTGGGAGTTCATCGGGCGGCCTGACGCGAAACAGCCGGGCCGGGACCGTCAGCGCCGCAGCCGATGCGCGTTGCATCAGGTTGGGCCTCTCAAGCAGGTCGGCGGCGACATAGTAACCGTCCATCCGGCCGAACGGGTTCAGGTTGAACAGCAGTGTTGTCACGGCAGCGACGGTTGCGATCTGTATTGCCGCACTTCCGACGAGCGGATCGTCGGTCGCCGCCCAGCACAGCAGAGCAATGATCGCGACCCAGCTTTCCAGATACATGCCCGCCATGCCGACGATGGCCCGCCGCCATTTGGATTGCAGCCGCCACGCCGTCGAAACGTTGGTAAACGGAAACGGGATCACCAGCATGATGGCGATCCCCGCCCGCACCGACCGGATCGGCAGACCTTCCCTGGCCGCCATGGCCCAGAGCGCGGTGGCGTGGCCCAGTTCATGCAACAGCTTCAGCGCAAGAAATGTGACATAAAGCACAAGCGCCTGTCGGGCGTCGAACTGGCTTATCCAGGCCATGATGTCGGACCGGCCGTCGTCGGCCACGAACAGCACCATCGCCACGACACCGAGCAGCACCCACAGCGCGGCGCCGACCGGCCGGAACAGCCAGCCCAGCGCGCGATCGACCGTGGGCAGCCACGGGCGCAGCTCGACCAGTTCGCGGCGCATGAACATGGCGCGCCCCTCGATCGGCTGGGCTGCGGCCACCGGCAGGGCCGACTGGCCCGACGCCAGCAGCAGGCCGGCAGCCAGCAGCCGGCGGACAAGGGCCTCAGCCTCGGCCGCGGACATCCGGAGTTCATCGAGAACCGCCGCCATGGCGCGCTTTCCATCCAGCCGCGCCAAAAGCGCATAGGAACGCGGCGAAATGGAATGATGCCGACCCGTAGCCATGTCCGAGACGATGTACCGGGGGGCGCCCCGGAACACCGTCCGTACGACGGCAAGGCCGGGGCTGCGTTGCAATGCAGGCGTTGCCGGTGCCGTGTCAGCCATCAGCCACAGCGATACCGGAAACCTGAACGAGCATCCTCATGCCGGAAGACCTACGCAATGGACGTTGTGCCTGCAATCGGGAACAGCGCGGGCCCGCGGCCAAAGTTTGCGCTGCCGCTGCACTGGGGCATGATGCAGGGCAACACCGGCGTTGAAGAAAGGAACCGGCGATGTATGACCCGAAGCAATTCACGCTGCACGATCAGGTGGCAGTCGTGACCGGGGCTGGCGCCGGCATCGGTCGCGCCATCGCTGAAACCTTCGCTGCTGCGGGAGCTGCCGTCATGGTCAGCGATCTGGCGCTGCCTGCTGCCGAAGCCGTGGTGGCTGCAATCAGGGGGCAGGGCGGCAGGGCCGAGGCCATCACCTGCGACGTCACGCAAGAGGCCGATCTGGCGGCAGTCGTCGCGGCGACGGTTCGCGCCTTCGGCAAGCTTTCGATTCTTGTGGGCAACGCCGGCGGGGGCGGACCGAAGCCGTTCGATATGCCGATGCAGGATTTCCGGCGGGCCTATGAACTGAACGTGTTTTCGCTGTTCCGGCTGGCGCAACTGGCGGCCCCGGAGATGGAGAAGGCCGGAGGTGGTGCCATTCTTGCGGTAAGTTCGATGGCCGCCGAAAACCGCAACAGGCAGATGGCGTCGTATGGATCGTCGAAGGCGGCGGCCAGCCATCTGGTGCGCAACATCGCCTTCGATCTTGGCCCCAAGGGTATCCGCGTGAACGGCATCGCGCCGGGGGCCACGCGAACGGCCGCCCTGCAATCGGTACTGAACGACGAGATCGAGAAGCGGATGCTTGCCCATACCCCTATCAACCGGCTTGGAGAGCCGCAGGACATGGCCAATGCCGCGCTGTTCCTGTGCAGCCCGGCAGCAAGCTGGATCAGCGGCCAGATCCTGACGGTTTCGGGCGGCGGCGTGCAGGAACTGGACTGAGAGCACCCGACAGATGGTGCCCGTGCGGCATGCGGTTCCTGTGCCGGTGGAACCGTGCGAAGCCATCATGTTCAGATCAGGCGATAATAGCTGTGCGTCAGCCAGCTGATCTGCAAGAGGATTGCCGCAAGCAGGATCAGCCCATGGCCTCGTGCCGTGCGGCACACAGCGCCGGAAGCTGCGATTGCCAGAAGTCCGCCGACATAAATCACATAGCCGACGCCCAGTGTATTCAGATGATTCGTCCCTTTCAGCAGGGTGTCGCCGATATCCAGTAAGGCGATGGTTGCAATAAAGCTGAAGAACCAGCGTCGCTTTGCCATGAAATAATGTTTAAAATCTTCATGTTCTGCCTGGCCTACAGGGAACAATATTGTGCATATCATAAAATAGAGGCTGGAGTAGAGCAGCAGGAACAGGAATTTCGGGATTGTCCAGTCGGCAACATGGCTAAGCTCGAACTCCCACCACCAGAACCCTGCCACGAACAGCATGGCCCAGATGGCCCAACCCAGATGCACCGGCCATAGTTTCATCCGCGCCGGATGTTCGATCAGCGTTGCCAGCCCTTGCAGCAGGCGGCCGATGGCCAGCCCCAGAATTACCCCGATGACGACGCGGATATGGAAAAACAGGTCGTGCACGGTGGCGGGATCGGCGGGCGTGACTGGCATCTGCTGTCGGTCTCCTGCGGTGCCCCGCCGGGCAGGGCCAATATTCTATGGGTCTGTGAGTCAGGGATTTGTGAATCAAGGGTGTGGCAGGCGGTTGGGCGCTGTCTGCCTTCAGACATCAATTGTTTTCGGACTTGTCAACCAAGCAGCCGGTTCCATGGCAGCCGATACATTCACCCTCGGCATTGAGGTCGGCGATCGGCCATCGGGATAGTCGACAAGTGCTTCTGTTTCCGATCAGCCCTGCCTTCGCAACACCGAGCGTTGTGCGCCGGGCATTTCGGCCATCGTGCCTTTCAGACGATGGTTAACGCGCGCCCGGCCTGTCGGGCTGGTTTACAGGGTAGCGTGGGATTGGTTGGAAAATGCCGCTATTTATAACGCGTTGGAATTTGGCACGGCTTTTGCATAAAAATGCCTGAGGAGCTTTCCCTCGATGTATGGAGTACATGATATGCAAAAATCTCTTCCTGCTGTGGTCGCACTGCTTGCCTTTGCCGCACCTGCCGCCGCAGTCACCATGACATCTTCCTATGGAGCGCCGGATCCGGGGCTGAACGCCAACGAGGTGATGGTCGTCACCTTCGACGCGCCGGCTGCCGCCGGCTACAGTTGGACCGGCGGTATCCAGACTGCCAGCACCTCGGTGACAGGGGTTGCTGCGGCGCCCGCCGGGGATGCCAGCGTGTTCGGCTATGTTTCGGCCGCCGAAACCCCAAGCTGGGCGGTGCTGAAAACCCCGGATCTGAAGTCGATCAGCTTCTACTGGGGCTCGATCGACGTGCACAACAAGGTGCAGGTGCTGGATCCGCTTGGCGCTGTTCTTGCAACCTTCGATGGTTCGGCGTTCATGCCGCACGATGGCAACTGGTTCACCGCTTCCACCAATCGCCGGGTGTGGTTCTCGGCGGGCGCCGGTGAAACGATCGGCGGCCTGCGCCTCAGCACGACGGGCGTTGCGTTCGAGTTCGACGATTTTGCTGCCGCAGTGCCCGAACCGGCGACCTGGGCGATGCTGCTGTCGGGCTTCGCGCTGGTCGGCGTTGCCGCCCGCCGCCGCCGCGCCGGAGCCGTGACGCACGCCTGATCACCGGCTTCAGGGTCGATCCACAGGGCGGGGGGCTGGTCGGGCCTCCCGCCCTCTTCAGCTACCGCAGCCTGTTCTTCGCGATCGGCGTTGCACTCGGGCTGGTGCACGGAAACCAGCCCGAACGCCATGCAGCCTTGTAGTCGACGATCACATCGGCCTATGCGGGTTTGCGCGCCAGCATGGTGGCAAACTGCAACTGTGCACCATTGTGCATGGTGCCGATATCTTCATTGTATTTCAGCATTTCCCAGCCGCGATACAAGTCGCGTAGCTGTCCTTCGCTCAGGGTGAAAGGAAAGCCCATCGGGCACGGGTTGGCGGCGGTGTCCATGGCACAGACGATCAGATTTGTGCCGCCGGGCAGGGTGTGTGCCTGCATGTCGGCAAGCACAGTTTCAACACGATCTGGGTTGAGAAACATCA
>NZ_DBNHFX010000166.1:0-50821 GCF_057137845.1 Sandaracinobacteroides sp.
CCGCATTCTATGCCGGTTCGATGGCCTATGACATCCACCTGACCGACAAGCTGGCGGTCTTCGTCGACGACATGCGGCGCCTGGACATGGTTCTGCTTGGCCCCTGCATCAACATGAGCGACGCCGACTTCACGTTGGCCGACCACGAGGGGCGGATAGCGGTTCGTTATGCGCTTGGTGCGCTGAAGGGTGTCGGCGAAGGTGCGATGGACGATATCGTCGCCGAACGGCGCGCCAACGGGACGTTCCGCAGCATCGAGGATTTCGTCAACCGGATCGATCCGCGCGCATTGAACCGCCGGCAGATGGAGGCGCTGGCGGCTGCGGGCGCATTCGATTGTTTCGGTGTTGATCGTACAACCGTGCATGCCGCAGCCGAACTGCTGATGGCGGCGGCGACCCGCGCCGCCGAATCCCGGGCGACGGGGCAGGGCGGCCTGTTCGGTGGCGACAGCGCTGCAGAGCCGGTGCCGTTGGCGGACGCCAGACCATGGTCGCCGGGCGAACGGCTGGGCCACGAACGCGATGCCTTCGGCTTCTGGTTTTCCGGGCATCCGGTTGAAACCCACGCGACCGTGCTGGCGGCCATGGCGGTCGAATCTTCGACGCAGGCGCTGGCACGGCGCGCACCGGCCGGAACGCGCACTTCGGCCCGGATGGCGGGCCTCGTCGAGGATGTTCGCTGGCGGGTGCCGCAGGGAAAAGGCCCCGACAGGCGATACATGCTGGCCGATCTTACCGATCAGGCGGGAAAATGGGGCGCGAGCTGCTTCAACGCCGAAGCGCAGGCGCAACTGGAAGCGGCGCAGGCCGCCGGCGACGCGCTGCTGCTGGACGTGGAATTGCAGTGGCGCGAGGGCGACGAAAGCCCACGGCTGGCAATTCAGGGCGCGCGGTCGCTGGCGGCGCTGGCAGCGACGACGCGGGCAAGACTGTCGATTGAGCTGGCGGCAGGCGCTGGCGCGGCGCTGGCCGAGGAACTGGCGGCGTTCCTGCCACGCGGCGGCCGTTCCGAAGCAGAGGCGAGGCTGCCGCTGGCAGGCGGCGGCGAGGCGGTAATCCGGCTGGGCAGCGATTTTCTGCTGGGGGCGGGCGTCGACATGGAGATCGGCGCGCTGGCGGGGGTGCGGTCGGCGACGATTTCCGCATTGGGCGCATCGTTGCGGCTGGTTGCCTGACGGGCTTGCCGAGCAGTCGGCGACAAGCCTAGACATGGTTTGCAACAACGGGAGAATTGGAATGCCGGTCACGCTTTATGATGCCTTTGTGCCGACGGTTCGGCAGATTGTCGGATCGGTTTCCGCGACCCTTGGCAAAGCGGAAAAATGGTGTGCGGCAACCGGCGCCAGCGAAGTGGATGTGGCGCACGCCTGCATTCACGACACGATGCTGCCCTTCACATTCCAGATCAAATCGGTGGCACACCACAGCCTCGGCGCGATCGAGGCAGTGCGCACCGGCAGTTTCGATGCCTTCGGCGGTGAAATGCCCGACACGCTGGCCGGTATGAAGGACCTGCTGGCGCGGACGGAAAAAGGCTTGGCGGCCGTTACCGCCGACGAACTGGAAGCCGCGATCGGTCGCGTGACCGTATTCGAGATGCGCGAGACGAAGATTCCGTTCACGGCCGAGAATTTCCTGCTGTCGTTCTCGCAGCCGAATTTCTTTTTCCACGCGGCAACCGCCTACGACATCCTGCGCGCCAAGGGCGTGGAACTCGGCAAGCGTGACTTCCTCGGCCAACTGCGCGTGAAGGTGTGAAGGCGCCGCTGCTGTTTCTGGCGGCTCTGGTCGCCGGCGTCAGCTATATGGCGGGCTGGGATCTGAACCTGCCCGACTGGGCGGCGATCGCCTGGAAGGGGGCGGGCGTCGGGCTGCTGGCAGCCTGGGCCGCCCGCCAGGGCGACAGCACCGACCACCGGCTGCTGGCCTTGGTGCTGACGCTTGGGGCAGCGGCCGACATGGTGCTGGAAGTGGCGTTTGCGGCGGGCGCTGCGGTGTTCGCCGTCGGGCATGTGGTGGCGATCCTGCTGTACCTGCGCAATCGCCGCCCCGGCACCGGCCTGCAACAGGCGGCGGCCGGGCTGGCCTTCGTCGTTGGAAACATGGCGTTCGCCTATCTTCTGGCCAGCCGTGAATGGGCACCCGGCGTGGCCGTCTATACGCTGTTCCTGGCTTCGATGGTGGCGGCTGCCCTCATGTCGCGCTTTGCGATGGCGGCGTTCGGGGCGTTGCTGTTTCTTGCGTCGGATCTGCTGATCTTTGCCGAGATGGACAGCCTGTCGGGGGTCGCCTGGTCGGGCTATGCGATCTGGAGCCTGTATTTTGCCGGTCAGGCGCTGATCGCCTGGGGGGTTTCCTCAGGGTTGCGGGATGAACCCGCCCGTTAGCGCCATGGCAACGACGGCCGCAGTCATCACCGCTGTTGCCGCCCAGCCCCACATCGCCAGCGGCCGGGAAATGGTCAGGTGGCCCATCACCTTGCGCCGGGTTGCAACCACCATCATCGCGGCCATGATCGGAACCGCGACAACGCCATTCAGCACCGCGCTCCAGAACAGGGCCTTGATCGGATCGAGGGCCGACCACTGGATCATCACACCGACCAGCGTCGCCGTCATGATGACGCCGTAAAAGCCCAGCGCTTCCCAAGGTTTGTGTTCCAGCCCGGATTTCCAGCCCTGCGATTCGCCCACCGCATAGGCGGCCGAACCGGCCAGCACGGGAACCGCCAGCAGGCCGGTGCCGATGATGCCGACGCTGAACAGGAAAAAGGCATAGTCTCCGGCGATCGGCCTGAGAGCGTTCGCCGCATCGGTCGCAGTCTGGATGTCGAATTTGCCATGTGCGTGCAGGGTGGTTGCCGTGGCGATGATGATCGCCATCGACACCAGATTGGAGATCGCCATCCCGGCCAGCGTGTCGAACCGGATGCGGCGGTATTCCGCCCGCGCCGGAGCGACGTCGCGGACGAGGGGCGTTTCCTTGTGCCGGCCCATTTCCTCGACTTCCTGCGCGCTCTGCCAGAAGAACAGGTAGGGGCTGATCGTCGTGCCGAACAAGGCGACGATCATCGTCAGCGCGCCGGTGCCCGGAATGCGCGGCACCAGCAGCCCGCCTGCCACCTGCGCCCAATCGACCTTCACCAGAAACAGCACGCCGAAATAGGCGAACAGGCTTAGCGTCAGCCATTTCAGAAAGCTGGCGTAGCGTGGGTAGGGCACGAACAGTTGTAGCGTTAACGAAAGGATGGTGAAGCCGATCGTCATCCAGCGTGCGGGAAGCCCGGTGATCAGCCGCGCCACGTCTCCCATCACTGCAAGGTCGGCGGCGATATTGAAGGTGTTGGCGATGAACAGCAGCACCACCAGCCCCAGCATCAGCGGGCGCGGCAGGACTTCTGCCATGTTCGCCGCCAGCCCGCGCCCCGTTACCCGGCCGATCCGGGCGCTGACCGTCTGCACCGCCGACATCAGCGGGTAGCAGAGCAGCATCGTCCACAACAGCATGAAGCCATAGCGGGCGCCTGCCTGCGAATAGGTGGCGATGCCGGATGGATCGTCGTCGGCGGCGCCGGTAATCAGGCCGGGGCCAAGCTGGCGGAGGCTGGCGGACATACGCAGGCGGCGGGCAAGGCGCATCCCGTTCCTTGTGCGCCCGTCGCCGGGCCTGTGCAATCTTGACTTTCGCGGGCCCGGGCTTTAGGGCCGCCAGCCATCCCACACGCGAGGGGAAACCTTCCGGTGCCCGTGCCACATGCCGGGCTTACCTTCGCGGCGGAGCAACCGGTTAGGAGACAAGACCATGACGACACCTGACGTGTCGATGCAGGCGCTGCTGGAAGCTGGCGCGCATTTCGGCCACCAGACCCACCGCTGGAACCCGAAGATGAAGCCCTACATCTTCGGTGAGCGCAACGGCGTTCACATTCTCGACCTTTCGCAGACCGTGCCGCTGTTTTCGCGCGCGCTGGATTTCGTGCGCGCCACTGCGGCAGCGGGCGGCAAGGTGCTGTTCGTCGGCACCAAGCGCCAGGCGCAGGAACCGGTGGCCGACGCCGCCCGTCGTTCGGGCCAGTATTACGTCAACCATCGCTGGCTGGGCGGCATGCTCACCAACTGGAAGACGATCTCTGCCTCGATCCGGCGCTACAAGACGCTGGAAGAGCAGCTTTCGGGCGACACGCACGGCTTCACCAAGAAGGAAGTGCTGAAGATGACCCGCGAGCGCGACAAGTTCGAAGCGTCGCTGGGCGGCATCCGCGACATGAACGGCCTGCCTGACCTGATGTTCGTGGTCGACGTGAACAAGGAAGAACTGGCCATCAAGGAAGCCAATGTGCTTGGCATCCCGGTGATCGCCATTCTGGATTCCAACACCGATCCGTCGAACATCGCCTTCCCGGTGCCCGGCAACGACGACGCCAGCCGCGCCATCCAGCTTTACTGCGATGCGGTGGCCGACGCCGTGCTTTCCGGCAAGCAGGGCCGCATGGCCGACCTCGGTGTCGACCTCGGCGCCCAGGCCGAGCCGGAAGCGGACGCCGCACTGGGCGCCTGATCAGCCCCGGATCATCGCGGCGCCCGCCGTTCGGGTGCCGCCTGCTGACCTGAAGGGGCCGCGCGGTGCGTGGTCCCCTTCCCTACATGAAGGAGCCAAGCCATGGCCAACATCACCGCTGCTCTCGTCAAGGAGCTTCGCGACCTGACCGGTGCGGGCATGATGGACGCGAAGAAGGCGCTCGTCGAAGTCGAGGGTGAAATCGAAAAGGCGATCGACTGGCTGCGCGCCAAGGGTCTTGCCTCGGCCGCCAAAAAGGCAAGCCGCACCGCAGCCGAAGGACTGGTCGGCGTAGCCGTTTCCGGCAATCGCGGCGCAGTCGTCGAAGTGAACGCCGAAACCGACTTCGTTGCCAAGAACGCGCAATTTCAGGGCTTCGTTCGCGAAATCGCCGAACTGGCGCTGGAAAAGGGCGGCAATGTCGACGACCTGCTGGCCGCGGCCTATCCCGCCGGCGGCGGCAGCGTGCAGGACGTGCTGACCCACAACATCGCCACCATCGGCGAGCAGCAGGTGCTGCGTCGCGCCGAAGTGCTGGAAGCAACCGGCATCGTTGCGTCGTATGTGCATAACGCTGCGGCCTCGGGCCTTGGCAAGATCGGCGTGCTGGTCGCGATCGACAGCGACATCGCCGACAAGGACGCGCTGATGACGATCGGCAAGCAGGTGGCGATGCATGTGGCCGCCGCCAACCCGCTGGCGCTTTCGATCGAGCACATCGACCCCGCCCTCCTCGAGCGCGAGCGCGCGATCGCGGCTGAAAAGGCCGCCGGTTCCGGCAAGCCTGCCGATATCATCGAAAAGATGGTCGACGGCGCAGTGAAGAAGTTCGCCGGCGAACAAGCGCTGCTGAGCCAGGTGTTCGTGATCGACGGCAAGTCGAAGGTGGCCGACTTCATTGCCTCGGAAGCGAAGCGTCTGTCGGGCAACCTGATGGTGGCGAAGTTCGTTCGCTTCCAGCTTGGCGAGGGCATCGAGAAGGCCGAGTCCGACTTTGCCGCCGAAGTAGCGGCGGCGGCCGGCACTGCCTGACGCGAACGCCGCGCCAAAGGCACGACCTGCGGCGCGGCGCCGCCTTCGGGCTTGAGGCCGGAGGCCGGGGCGGCTAAGCCCCGGAGCCAGCGACCCCAACAACCAAAGGCAAAACATGTCCAGCCCGCCCTTCAAGCGTATCCTGTTGAAGCTGTCGGGCGAGGCGGCGATGGGTGATCAGGCGTTCGGGATCGATCCCGCCACCGTCGCCCGTGTGGCCGGCGAAGTCCGTGCAGCCAAGGCGCAGGGACTGGAACTCTGCCTCGTCATCGGAGGTGGCAACATCTTTCGCGGCATGGCGGGCGCTGCCAAGGGAATGGACCGCGCAACCGCCGATTACATGGGCATGCTGGCAACCGTGATGAACGCGCTTGCCATGCAGGATGCGCTGGAACAGCTTGGCGTTGAAACCCGCGTGATGTCGGCCATTCCGATGGCTTCGGTCTGCGAGCCATATATCCGCCGCCGCGCCGAACGGCATCTGGAAAAGGGCCGGGTGGTGATCTTCGCGGCCGGAACCGGCAGCCCCTATTTCACAACAGACACCGGCGCTGCACTCAGGGCCGCCGAAATGCGCTGCGATGCGCTGTTCAAGGGAACATCGGTCGACGGCGTCTATGATCGCGATCCCAAGGGCAGCCCGGAAGCGGTGCGCTATGATCGCATCGGCTTTGGCCGCGTGCTGGCCGACAATCTGAAAGTGATGGATGCCGCCGCCATCGCGCTTTGCCGCGACAACCGCATCCCGATCGTGGTTTTCAATATCCGCGAGGAAGGCAATCTGGCACGGGTGCTGTCGGGCACGGGAGTGTCGACGACAGTCGGAGACGACGCCCGCGCCTGACGGGCACTTGCGAAGCGGGCGGCGCACGCCCACAAGGTTTCGAGGAAATTGACATGGCTGATTTCGACGCGAACGCCACTAAATCCGATCTGGAGCGCCGCATGAAGGGCGCAGTGGAAACGCTGAAGAACGATCTTGGTGGGCTGCGCACCGGCCGCGCCTCGACGACGCTGCTCGATCCGGTGACGGTCGAGGTGTATGGCGCCAACATACCGCTCAATCAGGTCGCGACCGTGACGGCGCCCGAGCCGCGGATGCTGGCGGTGCAGGTGTGGGACAAGTCGAACGTGCAGCCGGTGGAAAAGGCGATTCGTTCGGCCGGCCTCGGGCTGAACCCGATCTCGGAAGGGCAGACGCTGCGGCTGCCCATCCCCGACCTGACGGAAGAACGCCGCCGTGAACTGGCGAAACTGGCAACCCAGTATGCCGAGAAGGCGCGGGTGGCGATCCGCAACGTCCGGCGCGACGGCAACGACGTGCTGAAAACCGCCGAGAAAAAGGGCCAGATCAGCCAGGACGAACTGAAGCGTCTGGAAGGCGATGTGCAGAAGCTGACCGACAAGGCCATCGCCGACGTCGATCAGGCTGCGACGACCAAGGAAAAGGAAATTCTCGGCAAGTGAAGTGGCCCGGTTCCGCGCGCCCGGCGGCGCAGCCTGAAAGCCCGGCCGCCCGTGGCGAACTGTCGCCCGTCGATGGCGGGCCGCGCCATGTTGCCATCATCATGGACGGGAACGGCCGCTGGGCGAAGGCCCGGCGGCTGCCACGGGTGGCGGGGCATCGCGCCGGGGTCGATGCCGTGCGCCGGATCGTGCGGGCTGCCCCCCGGCTGGGCATCGAAACACTGACGCTCTACGCATTTTCGTCCGAAAACTGGAGCAGGCCCGCCGACGAAGTCTCGGACCTGATGAGCCTGCTTCGCCATCATCTGCTGGCCGAACTTGAGGAACTGCACGCGAACGGCGCCCGTCTGGGGCTGATCGGCGACTGGCGTTCGCTGAAGGGCGACGTGGTGGAGCGGCTGGAAAACGCCCTTGCGGCGACCAGCGGAAACAGCCGTTTCCGGCTGGTGGTGGCGCTGAATTACGGCGGGCAGGATGAGCTGGCGCGGGCGATGCGGTCGATCGGCGAGCGCATCGCAGCAGGTGCAGTGGCCCCGCGGGATATCGATCCGGCGCTGATCGGCGGCTGCCTCGACACCGCAGACCTGCCTCCGGTCGATCTGATCATCCGCACATCGGGCGAACAGCGGCTGTCGAATTTCCTGCTGTGGCAGGCGGCTTATGCCGAACTGTGGTTCACGCCGACCTTATGGCCCGATTTCGACGAAGATACGCTGCGCGAGGCCGCCGAGGCCTTCGCATCGCGGGAGCGCCGCTATGGCGGACGCTGAGCAACCGGCTGCGAAAAAATCCGACCTCTGGCCGCGCGTCGCCGTCGGTGTGCTGCTGGCGGCGGTGGCGCTTGGCAACATCTGGATGGGCGGGCTGGCGTTTTCGGCGATGATCGCGCTGGGCGTGGTGATGATCCTTTGGGAATGGGCGGCGATGCACGCGGTCGGCAAGCCTTGGCGCCTTGTCGCCGCCGCCGTGTTGCTTGCCGTTTCCGCCATCACACATTGGGGCGAGCCGCGCATTGCAATCGGCGCGCTGATCTCGGCGGCGTTGCTGCTGATGCTGCTGGCGGGCAGGCGTGGCGGCGGCTGGCTGGGTTCTGGCTTGCTGTATGCCGGGCTGCCGGCCGTCGCGCTGATCGCGATGCGCCAGCAGCACGATGGGCTTGATCTGGTGCTGTGGGCGATGGGCCTCGTATGGGCGACCGACATTCTGGCCTATTTCACCGGGCGCGCGATCGGCGGGCCAAGGATCTGGCCTGCCGCCAGCCCGAACAAGACATGGGCCGGGCTGATCGGCGGCATGATCGGGGCCGGGCTGTTTTCCGCTGCCTTCGCCGTATGGCGCGACTGGGAACAGACGTGGACGCTGATGCTGATTCTGGGGGCGCTGCTGGCGGTCGTCGCGCAGTCGGGCGATTTCTTTGAAAGCTGGCTGAAGCGGCGTGCGGGCGTCAAGGATTCCGGCAAGCTGCTGCCGGGCCACGGCGGCATCATGGACCGGGTGGACGGGCTGGTTCCCGTCGCCTGCCTCGTTGGTTTGTGGGCCGTCACCCGGCCGCCGGTGCAGTGGGTGCTGTGGCAACAGGGGTGGCTTGCGTGAAACGTCTGACGATCCTGGGGGCGACCGGGTCGATCGGCGCTTCGACGCTGGACCTGGTGGCCCGCAACCCCGAACGGTTCGAAATCGTCGCGCTGACGGCGGGGCGTGACTGGCAGAAGCTGGCCGAACTTGCACGAAAGCATCGCGCAAGGGCTGCGGTCATTGCCGATGAAACGGCGCTTCAATCCTTGTTCGACGCGCTTGCCGGTAGCGGCATCGCCGTCGCGGCTGGTGCTGCGGCCGTCGAGGATGCGGCCCGCATGGAGGCCGATCTGGTGGTGGCCGCGATCGTCGGCGCCGCCGGCTTGCCGCCGACGCTCGCCGCCCTCGAGGAAGGAACGTCGGTCGCGCTCGCCAACAAGGAGGCGCTGGTCTGCGCAGGCAGCCTGATGACGGGTGTCGCGCAGCGGACGGGGGCGTCGCTGCTTCCCGTCGACAGCGAGCACAACGCCGTCTTTCAGGTGCTCGAAAGCCGCGAGCGGGTGTCGCGCGTGGTGCTTACTGCGTCGGGCGGGCCGTTCCGCACATGGACGAAGGCGGAAATGGAAGCCGTGACTCCGGCACAGGCGGTCCGCCACCCGACATGGTCGATGGGCGCGAAGATTTCCGTCGATTCGGCGACGCTGATGAACAAGGGGCTGGAGCTGATCGAAGCGCTGCACCTGTTCGGCCTGAAGCCCGAACAGCTTGGCGTGCTGGTGCACCCGCAAAGCCTGGTGCACGGCCTTGTCGAATATGTCGACGGGTCGGTGCTGGCGCAGCTTGGGCCGGCCGACATGCGCGTGCCGATCGCCCATGCGCTGGCGTGGCCCGAACGGATCGCGACGCCGGCGCAGAAGCTGAACCTTGCCGCAGTCGGACGCCTTGAGTTCGAGGAGCCGGACCGCGATCGGTTTCCGGCGCTGGCGCTGGCGGAACAGGCGCTGGCGCAGGGAAGGTGCCGCCCCTGCGTGCTGAACGCCGCCAACGAGGTGGCGGTAGCTGCGTTCCTGGACGAGCGGCTGCCGTTCCTTGCCATCACCGACATCGTTGCTGAAACACTGGCGGCGCTGCGGCCGTTCAGCCCGGAGACGCTTGCGGACGTGGCTGCCGCCGACAGCGAGGCACGTTCACGCGCGCTACACTTTGTTGAACTTAACCATAAATCCCGATTTGCGGGGAGCAGGCTGGCGGGATAATCGTTTCAACATGGAAACACTGGCATCTCCGGGCCTGCTTTACACCGTCGCAGTTTTTGCGATCGTCATCGGCCTTCTCGTTTTTGTGCACGAATTCGGCCATTACGGCGTGGCGCGGCTGTTCGGAATCCGGGTGGAAACCTTCGCTGTTGGTTTCGGTCCTGAAATAATCGGCTGGACGGATGGCAACGGCACTCGGTGGAAACTGGGCGCGATCCCGATGGGTGGCTACGCCAAGTTCGCCGGCGACGCCAATGGCGCCAGCCAGCCCGACCCGTCGCTGGCTGATCGCATAGCGCCCGAAGATCGCGCCGACCTGTTCCACTTCAGGCCGCTGTGGCAGCGGGCGCTGGTGGTCGCTGCGGGGCCTGCCATCAATTTCCTGTTCGCGATCCTGATCTTCACCGTCTTTTTCATGACTTATGGGCACCAGATCACGCCGCCGGTGATCGGGCAGGTGATGCCTGGATCCCCCGCGCAACAGGCCGGGCTGCAACCGGGCGACCGGATGCTGGCGGTCGGCGGCGCCAGCGTCGAACGGTTCGAGGACGTGGCGCGAGTCATCACCATCAATCCGGGAACGCCGCTCGAGATCGAGGTCGAGCGCGGGGCGCAGATGAAGACAATTGCCGTCACCCCGAAAGTGGTGGAGAGCGAGGATCGCTTCGGCAACGAGTTCCGGCATGGCGTGCTGGGCGTGGCGTCGGGCGATCTGGTGGTCGTCAGGCACGGGCCGGTGCAGGCGCTGCGCTGGGCCGTCGTCGAGACGATCGACACCACCCGCATGATGTGGGACACGATTCTGCAGGTGATCACCGGGCACCGCAACGTTGCCGAACTGGGCGGGCCGGTGAAAATCGCCCAGTTTTCAGGGCAGAGCGCGACGATGGGGCTGCCGGCGCTGATCAGTTTCATCGCGCTGGTGTCGATAAACCTCGGGTTCATCAACCTGCTGCCAATCCCGATGCTGGACGGAGGGCATCTGTTCCTCTACGCGCTTGAAGGAATCCGGCGTCGACCGCTCGATCCGAGGGTGCAGGAATGGGCGTTCATGTCGGGATTTGCGCTGCTGATGTCGTTGATGCTCTTCCTCACGTGGAATGATCTGCAATCGATCGGACTGTGGGAACGGCTTGCAAGCGTCGTCAGCTGACTTCGTAGCAGGAAACCGGGTTTAACGTGACGATCAATAAGGTGGCAGCGGGCCAAGGCCCGGACAGGATGACCATGCTCCGGCGCGCGGCCCTGCTGCCGATGCTGCTTGCGTCGGTGGCTGTCGCGGTGACGCCGGCCCTGGCGCAGGCGGCTGCCCAAAGTCCGGTCCAGAATCCGAATCCTGCACAGGCAGCGGCACCGGCGGCGGCGCAGCCTGCGCCCGCAGAGGCCGCGCGCGTGCTGCGCTCGCTGAACATCGTCGGCAACGAGCGGCTCGAGGCCGACACCGTCCGCACCTACATCGACCTGCGTGTCGGTGAAACATACGACCGCGTCCGCCTCGATCGCGCGCTGAAGGATCTGTTCGAGACCGAGCTGTTCGCCGATGTGCAGATCCGCGACGACGGCGACGGCAACATCACCATCCAGGTGCGCGAAAACCCGGTGATCAACCGGGTGATCATCGAAGGCGCCAAGCGCATCAAGGAAGACAAGATCCGTGGCGAGATCAAGGTTGCGCCACGGCAGATTTATACACGCTCGCGGGTGCGCGCCGATGTGGCCCGCATCCTCGAACTTTATCGTCGCGGCGGCCGGTTCTCTGCCAAGATCGAGCCGAAGATCGTCCAGCTCGAACAGAACCGCGTGGACCTGATCTTCGAGATTTCGGAAGGCCCGAAATCGAAGGTCCGCCAGATCAACATCATCGGCAACGACCATTTCTCGGACAAGAAGCTGCGCGGAGAAATGGCGACGCAGCAGGCACGGCTGACACGGCTGTTCTCGTCGCGCGACACCTATGACCCGGACCGGCTGGCCTATGACCAGCAGAAGCTGCGGCAATTTTACCTGACCGAAGGCTATGCCGATTTCCGCGTGGTTTCGTCGGTTGCCGAACTGACGCCCGACAAGCGCGACTTCATCGTGACCTATGTGGTCGAGGAAGGCGACCGCTACAAGTTCGGCAAGGTGGACCTGCAAAGCGACATCCGCGACGTGCAGGCGGACGATTTCCGCAAGCTGCTGCCGATGAAGGAAGGCGACTGGTATAACGCCAAGCAGGTCGAAGACACCATCGACAGCCTGACCGAAGCCGTCGGCCTCCTGGGCTATGCCTTTGCCGACGTCCGCCCCAACTTCGAGCGCGACAAGGACAAGCGCGAGATGGGGATCAACTTCGTGATCAACGAAGCCCCGCGCGTCTATGTCGAATCGGTCACCATCAACGGCAATACCCGCACCCGCGACGAAGTGATCCGCCGCGAATTCCGTCTGGCCGAAGGCGATGCGTTCAACTCGGTCAAGGTGAAGCGCTCGCGCGACCGTATCCAGAGCCTCGGGTTCTTCCAGGAAAAGCTGGAAGTGAAGCAGACGCCGGGCACCGCGCCCGACAAGGTTGCGCTGCAGATCGACGTCGAGGAACGCCCGACCGGGTCGTTGCAGGTGTCGGCGGGCTTCTCGTCGATCGAGCATTTCATCTTCAGCTTCTCGATCGAGCAGCGGAACTTCCGTGGCCGGGCGCAACAACTGAACCTGTCGGCGAATATCAGCTCCTATTCGAAGTCGGTCGAAGTGGGCTTCATGGAGCCGTATCTGTTCGACCGGAACCTTGCACTTGGTTTCAATATTTTCCGCCGCGATTACAACAGCTTCACCTACAACAACGATGGCAATCGCTCGACCACCTACGAACAGGTGACGACGGGCTTCCAGTTGCGGGTTGGCACGGCGCTGAATGAATATTGGCAGGCGCAACTGCGGTATGGCCTGTCGATCGACAATGTGACGCTGAACAAGGACGCGTTCTTCTCGGCGGATCCGGTGACCGGCGAACTGGTCTGCGACCCGCTGAAAGCCGGGCGCTACCTGTGCGACGCGCTGGGCCGGTTCACCACTTCGTCGATCGGTTACAGCCTCGTCAACGACACGCTGGACAACCGCCTGCGGCCGACGCGCGGGCAGCGCTTCGTGATCAATCAGGATCTGGCTGGCCTTGGCGGGTCGGTCCGGTATCTGCGCTCGCGCGTCAACTACGACCGCTACTGGCGTCTGCCGGCGGGCTTCGTGCTGAATCTGGGTGGCGAGGCCGGGAATATCATCGGTCTCGGCCAGGATGTCCGCCTGACCGACCGCTTCTTCCTTGGCGAACCCTATCTTCGCGGCTTCGGCATTCGCGGCGTCGGGCCGCGCGTGATCCGCAAATACCGCAAGGGCGAGCAGGTGGGTTACGACGACCCGCTGGTCGAGGACCGCCAGAGCTGGAGCGACGATTCGATCGGCGGCAAGTTCATGTATCGGGCCAAAGCCGAAGTGGAAATTCCGCTTGGCTCGGGCGGCCGTGAAATGGGCCTCAGGCCGTCGGTGTTCGTCGATGTCGGTGCGCTCTGGAACGTCAAGTTCCCGCACCTCATCGATCAGCCGACGACGAAGACGCCGCAACTCGATTCCAGCGGCAATCCGATCAAGGATTCCGATGGCAACATCGTCTACAACACCAGCATCGGCTTCAAGGAATTCGCCTATGGCAACAGTGCCAGCCCGCGCGTTTCGGTCGGTGTCGGCGTGTCGTGGAACTCGCCCTTCGGTCCGTTCCGCTTCGACCTCGCAAAGGTGCTGAAGAAGGTCGAGGGCGACAACACCCAGGTATTCCAGTTCAACGTAGGGACCCAATTCTGATGACAAGCATGCTCAAGACCGCTTCTGCCGCCATTGCTCTGGCGTTTGCCGCCGCCCCGGCGGTTGCCCAACAACTGTCGCCGCCGGTGATCGTGATCGTCGACATGGACCGCATCGTGAACGACAGCGCCGCCGGCAAGACTGCTGGCACCGAGATTCAGGGCAAGATCACCGGCCTGCAGGCCCGCGCCAGCACGCTGCAGACACAACTGAAGACCGAGGCCGACGCCATTCAGTCCGGGCAGGCGAACAAGTCGCTGACTGGTCCGGCGCTGGAACAGCGCGCGCAGGCGTTCGGCCAGCGGCAGCAGCAGGCGCAGCAGGAACTCGGCCGTCTCGAAGGCGATATCCAGGCGTCGCGGCAATATGTGATCCGCCAGATCACCGACGCGGCAAACCCGATCATCACGCAGGTGATGCGCGAGCGTGGCGCTTCGATCGCGCTCGCCGAAGGCGCGACGCTGCAGCACACGGCGTCGATCGACGTGACGAACGACGTCATCACCCGCCTGAACACTTCGCTGCCGCGCGTTTCGACGACGCCGCCCGCGCAACCGGCCCAGCCGGCAGCAGCGGCGCCGCGCAAGCAGTAAGCGGCCGACCTTGTCCGCCAAGGCATTTGATGTGGCAGGCGTGCTTGCGCGCCTGCCACATCGCTATCCGATGCTCCTCGTCGATCGTGTCGAAGAGCTGATCGAGGGCGAACGCATCGCCGCCATCAAGGCGGTGACGATCAACGAAGGCTTTTTTCAGGGCCATTTTCCGGGCAGGCCGATCATGCCGGGCGTCCTCATCGTCGAGGCGCTGGCACAGGCGGCAGGCGTCCTCGCGGTCGAGTCACTCGGGCTGGCTGGGTCGGGAAAGCTGGTCTATTTCATGGTGATCGAGGAAGCGAAGTTCCGCAAACCGGTCGAGCCCGGCTGCCTGTTGCGGCTGGAAAGCTGGTTCGTCCAGCGTCGTGCCAGCGTCTGCAAGTTCGAAGGCCGCGCGCTGGTCGACGGCGAGGTTGCGGCGCAGGTGAAGTTCACCGCAATGATTGCCGACCCTCCGGCCTGAAGATCAGCCGCCGGTTTCGGTGCAAAGATCGCCGGGGCGGTTGATGTTGCGAAACGGCGGCAACACAACTGCCCGCGCGCCGCTTTGTTCGACGAAACGGCGCGCCGGCAGCGCCCCCTCGGCCGACAGGGCCTGAACCAGCATCGGCGCAAGCGCCGTCGGCCACAGCCCGACCAGCCACTGCCCCTGCGCGACCGCCGGGCCGGGCGACAGGCGTTCCGCCAGATCATCGGGCAGGCCGAACACGTCGCACGGGGCCGACAGCACTGCATCGAAACCCTGTTGCCGGCCGTAGGAAAGTGCCGCCACCAACCCGCCCATCGGCCCGAGGCCGGGCGACGGCTGGTCGGCAAGCGCATGATGCCCGCCCCATTCCCGCCCGCAGACCACCAGCATGTCGCAGTCGCGCGACAGGGCGTCTGCCACATGCGCGATCAGCGGGCGGCCGTCGATCTCGGCGAGTGCCTTATCCGAACCGAACCGGCTGGCCGTTCCACCAGCAAGGATTGCGCCAAGCAACCGCACTGTGCCGCCTTATGCGGTTTCCGCGAACAGTTCGCGGCCGATCAGAAAGCGGCGGATTTCCGAGGTTCCGGCGCCGATCTCGTATAGCTTGGCATCACGCAGCAGCCTGCCGGTCGGATAGTCGTTGATATAGCCGTTGCCGCCCAGCGTCTGGATGGCCTCCAGCGCCATCCATGTCGCGCGTTCGGCGGAATAGAGGATAGCGCCCGCAGCATCCTTGCGCGCGGTTTCGCCGCGATCGCACGCCTGCGCAACGGCATAGACATAGGCGCGCGCCGTCGAGAGGGCGACATACATGTCGGCCATCTTGCCCTGCATCAACTGGAACTCGCCGATGGCCTTGCCGAACTGCCGCCGGTCGTGGACGTAGGGCAGCACCACGTCCATGCACGCCTGCATGATGCCCAGCGGGCCGCCGCACAGCACGACGCGTTCATAGTCGAGGCCGGACATCAGTACTTCGACGCCGCGACCTTCTTCGCCCAGCACATTCTCGAAGGGCACTTCGCAGTCCTCGAACAGCAGTTCCGCCGTATCCGAGCCGCGCATCCCCAGCTTATCGAGCTTTTGCGCGGAGGAAAATCCCTTCATGCCGCGCTCGATCAGGAACGCGGTAATGCCGCGCGGGCCGGCGTCGGGGTCGGTCCTGGCATAGACGACCAGCGTGTCGGCGTGCGGGGCGTTGGTGATCCAGAACTTGTTCCCATTCAGGACATAGCGGTCGTTGCGCTTTTCCGCCTTGGTGCGCATCGACACCACGTCCGACCCAGCGCCCGGCTCGGACATCGCAAGCGAGCCGACATGCTCGCCCGAGATCAGTTTGGGCAGATACCGGCTTTTCTGTTCGGCGTTTCCCCAGCGGGCGATCTGGTTGATGCAGAGGTTGGAATGCGCGCCATAGCTAAGCCCGACCGAGGCGGACGCCCGGCTGATTTCCTCGACGGCGACCACATGCGCGAGATAGCCCATCCCTGCGCCGCCATCGGCTTCGGGCACGGTGATGCCGTGCAGACCCAGCGCGCCGATCTTCGGCCACAGATCGCGGGGGAAGCTGTTGGTGCGGTCGATCTCGTCGGCGCGCGGGGCGATCTCGGCCTCGGCAAAGGCGCGCACGCTGTCGCGCAGCATTCCGATTTCCTCGCCATGGTGGAAGCGCAACTGGTTCAGCATGTCGTTCCTGTCCTGATCTGTGGTCTGGTGGTCAGTCTTCGTGTACGAGCGCCAGCAGCAGCGCGCCTTCGGCGACCTGCGCGCCCGCCTCGACGTTCAGTTGTTCGACCCGTCCGTCGAAGGGGGCGACGAGGCGGTGTTCCATCTTCATGGCTTCCAGCACCAGCAGCCGGTCTCCGGCGCTGACGCGGTCGCCTTCCTTCACGTGTACGCCGATCACCTTGCCCGGCATCGGGCTGACGATCTGCCCGTCTGACGGGCCTGCCGCACTGGCGCCCGACCACGCCGGGTTTTCCTTCAGCAAGCGCCATGATTCCCCCCTGAGCCGCGCCTCGATGCCGCCATCGACCGGCACCAGCACCGCCTGCCGATCGGGCGCCTGCTGCTCCCCGTCGACCTGTATGCCATTGTCGCCGACCGTGAAGCGGTGTTCCTGGCTGTCGGGCGTCCAGCAGGCGCCGTGGGTTGCGGCCGGAAGGTTCAGCCGGAACGCCGCGCCAAACCCTTGCGAAGCCGTTCCTCCGGCCAGATACTCGGCGACGGCTGCGATCACGCCCGGCGGGGCAGGGCGGGTGGCGAACAGATCGGCTTCGTGGGTGGCGATGAAACCGGTATCCACTTCTGCCGCGACGAAGGCCGGATGGGCCGCAAGCCGGGCCAGAAAGGCGCGGTTGGTGTGCACGCCTTCGACTTCGGTCCGGTCGAGCGCGCGCACCAGCCTTGCCAGTGCTTCCTCGCGCGTGGGGGCATGGGTGATCACCTTGGCGATCATCGGGTCGTAGTGGACGGTGATTTCCGCATCCTGGGCAACGCCGGTGTCGATCCGGGCGGCATCCGGGAACGCCAGCCGCGACAGCGTGCCGACCGATGGCAGGAAGCCTTTGTCGGGGTTTTCCGCATAAAGCCGTGCTTCGACGGCATGGCCGTTCAGGACGATCATGTCCTGGCCAAGCGGCAGCGGTTCGCCGCGTGCAACGCGGATCTGCCATTCGACCAGGTCGAGACCGGTGATGGCTTCGGTCACCGGATGCTCGACTTGCAGCCGGGTGTTCATTTCCATGAAATAGAACTTCGGGTCGCCCTGGTCGTCGAGGTCGTCCATATCCAGAATGAACTCGACGGTGCCGGCATTTTCATAGCCGATGGCGTGACCGGCGGTGACTGCGGCGATGCCCAGCACATGGCGCAGATGTTCCGACAGGCCGGGCGCCGGCGCTTCCTCGATCACCTTCTGGTGGCGCCGCTGCAACGAGCAGTCGCGCTCGTGCAGGTGGACGACATTGCCATGCTGATCGCCGAAGATCTGCACTTCGACGTGGCGGGGCCGGGTGATCAGCTTCTCCAGCATCACGCCGTCGTTGCCGAATGCCGCTGCCGCTTCGCGCTTGGCGGCCAGCAGCGCCTCGGTGAATTCGGCCTTGGCCGCCACCGGCCGCATGCCCTTGCCGCCGCCGCCTGCAACCGCCTTGATCAGCAGCGGATAGCCGATGATTTCGGCCATGCGCTCAAGGCGTGGCAGCGACTGGTCTTCGCCCATGTAGCCGGGCGTGATCGGCACGCCGGCTGCCTTCATCCTGGATTTGGCCGAATCTTTCAGGCCCATCACCCGGATCGCCTGTGCGGAAGGGCCGATGAACCTGAGGCCTGCATCACCGACTGCCTCGGCGAAGTCGGCGTTTTCCGACAGGAAGCCATAGCCCGGATGGATGGCGTCGGCCCCGGTCTGCCGGGCGGCTTCGAGGATGCGCTCGGGCAGCAGATAGCTTTCGCGCGCCGGTGCCGGGCCGATGGCGACTGCCTCGTCGGCCAGCGAAACGTGCAGCGCCCTTGCATCGGCTTCGGAATAGACGGCGACCGTCGCCACCCCCATCCGGCGCGCGGTGCGAATGATGCGGCAGGCGATTTCGCCCCGGTTGGCGATCAGGATCTTCTTCATGCGTTGGTCCAGTCTGGCCTGCGCTTTTCCAGGAACGCCGAAAGCCCTTCCCGGCCTTCGGCGCTGGAACGGCGTGCAGCGATGCGGTCGGCGGTGTCCGAGCGGAGCGAAAAGCTGACCGGGCGGTCGACGACATCGCGGACGAGGGCCTTGGCGTCGGCGATCGCGCCAGGCGCGCCCAGCAGCAGTTGCGCAACCCAATGTTCCACCTGTTCATCGGGGGTGTCGGTTGCGACGTGGGCAAGGCCCATCGCGACCGCCTGTTCGGCGTCGAAATCTTCGGCGGTCAGGAACCAGCGTCGTGCCTGCGCAGCGCCGATCTTGGCCACCACGAACGGCGAAATGGTGGCTGGCGTCAGGCCAAGCCGCACTTCCGAAAGCCGGAACCTCGCCCCGCGCTGCACCACCACCAGATCGGCACAGGCAACCAGGCCGACGCCGCCGCCGAACACATTGCCGTGCGCCACGCAGATCACCGGCTTCGGGCAGGTGTCGATCGTTGCCAGCATGTCCGACAGGCGGATGGCGTCGGCGCGGTTCTCGTCGTCGGAGAGGGTGGCGCAGGCGCGCATCCACTGCGCGTCGGCTCCGGCGCAAAAGCTTGGGCCTTCGCCTGAAAGCAGAATCGCCCGCACCGCGCGGTCGTCGGCGAGGGCGGCAAAGGCGCGGGTCAGTGCAAGGATGGTTTCGGCGTTGAAGGCGTTATGCTTGTCGGGCCGGTTCAGTGTCACGCGGGCGAGGCCGCGGCTGTCGGTGCTGGTGTCGACCATGTTCTACATCCTGAACAGGCCGAAACGGGTTTCGGCGATGGGGGCGTTCAAGGCGGCCGACAGGCTGAGGGCGATCACGCGGCGGGTGTCTTCCGGCGCGATGATGCCGTCGTCCCACAGGCGGGCGCTGGCGTAATAGGGGTTGCCCTGCCGTTCATACTGGTCGCGGATGGGGGCCTTGAAGGCTTCTTCCTCGCGCGGGTTGGCAAAGCCGCCGGATTTTACCGTCGCCAGCACGCTTGCCGCCTGCTCGCCACCCATCACGCTGATGCGCGCATTCGGCCACATCCACAGGAAGCGCGGCGAATAGGCCCGCCCGCACATGCCGTAGTTGCCGGCGCCGAAGCTGCCGCCGATCACCACGGTGATCTTCGGCACGCCGGCTGTCGCCACTGCCGTCACCAGCTTGGCGCCATGTTTGGCGATGCCTTCGTTTTCATAGGCGCGGCCAACCATGAAACCGGAAATATTCTGCAGGAACAATAGCGGGATCTTCCGCTGGCAGCACAGTTCGATGAAGTGCGCACCCTTCAGCGCCGATTCGGAAAACAGGATGCCGTTGTTGGCGATGATGCCGACCTGCACCCCTTCGATATGGGCAAACCCGGTCACCAGCGTTGCACCATAGAGCGGCTTGAATTCGTCGAACGCGGAACCGTCGACCAGCCGGGCGATGATTTCATGCACGTCGATCGGGTGGCGGGTATCGGTCGGCGCCAGTGCGTTCAGGTCCGTGGCGGCAAAGCGCGGTGGCCGCACTTTGGCGCGGGCCGGGGTTTCGCCTGCGGGAACGGTTGCAAGCGCTGCGCGCACCAGCGCCAGCGCATGCGCGTCATCATGGGCCAGATGATCGACGACGCCCGACAGCCGCGCATGCACGTCGCCGCCGCCAAGATCCTCGGCTGTCACTTCCTCGCCGGTGGCGGCCTTTACCAGCGGCGGGCCGCCCAGAAAGATCGTCCCCTGATTCTGCACGATGATCGACTGATCGGCCATCGCCGGCACATAGGCGCCGCCCGCCGTGCAACTGCCCATGACGGCGGCGATCTGCGCGATCCCCGCTGCACTGAGGTTCGCCTGATTGAAGAAGATCCACCCGAAATGTTCGCGATCGGGAAATACTTCGTCCTGGCGGGGCAGGTTGGCACCGCCCGAATCCACCAGATACACGCAGGGAAGCCGGTTCTGCGCGGCGATTTCCTGTGCCCGCAGGTGCTTTTTCACTGTCAGCGGATAATAGCTGCCGCCCTTCACCGTAGCGTCGTTGGCAAGAATCATCGCCAGCCTGCCAGAGACCTGGCCGATGCCGGCGATCAGGCCGGCGGCCGGCACGTCTTCGCCATATACCTCGTGGGCGGCGAACTGGCCGATTTCCAGAAAGGCGGTTCCGGGATCCAGCAGGCGCTCCACACGTTCGCGCGGCAGCAGTTTGCCGCGGGCAACATGGCGTGCGCGCGAAGCTTCCGGCCCGCCCAGCGCGATGGTGGCGGATCGTTCGTGCAGTTCGGCAACCAGTTCGGCCATGGCGGTACGGTTGGCGGCGCTTTCGCGATCGTCTGAGATGGCGGTTCCAATTATCGGCATAGTTGTATCCCTAGGCTGGATTCCAGCACCGGAAAAGCCCGGCGCAGGCCCGCCGATCGCCGCCCGGCCTTGCCATTCGCCGCGTTCGCCGGTATGCGCCCCCACTTTCCCGGCTGGTCGGAACCAGCCATTAGCAAGGATCGTTCGATGGCCAAGGCTGGCATTCACCCCGAATATCACACCATCAAGGTGCAGATGACCGACGGAACCGTCTTCGAAACCCGTTCCACCTGGGGCAAGGAAGGCGACACGCTGGCCCTCGACATCGACCCCAAGAGCCATCCCGCCTGGACCGGCGGCGCCGCCAAGCTTTCCGATGGCGGCCGCGTGGCCAAGTTCAACAAGCGCTTCGGCGGCCTTTCCGGCCTGAAGAAGTAACAAGTGTCGGGGCGCAGCGCCCCGCCTTCAGCTTCGGCAAACCAGACGCCCGGCCATAGTGCCGGGCGTTTTGCCGTGCGCCTGTTGCCGCCATGTGCACGGCAGTGCCGCCTTGCGCCGGCATGGCCTGCCGCCGTAACCGTGGGGCATGACCAGCCTACGCGCCATCCCGCCAGCGCAGCCGTTGCTGACTGCCGCCGCCATGCGCGAAGCCGAGCAGCGCTGGTTCGCCGCCGGAAATGACAGTTTTGCGCTGATGCAGGCCGCAGCCGCCTGCGTGGCCGACGAAGCAGCACGTATGGCGCCGACGGGCGGGCGGATACTGGTGCTGGCCGGCACCGGCAACAACGGCGGCGATGGCCATGTTGCCGCAGCATTGTTGCGGCAGCGCGGATATCGGGTGGCGGTTGCCGCAACGGGTGTGGGCCTGACTGGCGATGCCGCGCGTGCGGCTGCACTGTGGGATGGGCCTGTCGCCACCGACGAGGACTGGGGCAAGGCAGACCTGCTGATCGACGCTCTGTTCGGCACGGGCCTTTCCCGCCCGCTCGATGACAAGGCGGCCCGGATGGTGGCGCGCGTGAATGCTGCCGGGGTGCCGGTCCTTGCCGTCGATATGCCGTCGGGCATCGATGCCGACAACGGCGCGATCATGGGCTGCGCCGTGCGCGCCACGGCGACCATCAGCTTTCACGCAGCGAAGCCCGGCCATTTTCTGCTGCCTGGCAAGGCCCATGCAGGGCGGCTGACGGTGGCCGACATCGGCCTGCCGCCACCAGACACCCGGCTTTTCGCGAACGGCGCCGGGCTGTGGCGGCTGCCGCGCCCTGCGGCTGGCACCCACAAATATGCGCGCGGGGCGGCGCTGGTCTGGTCCGGGCCTGAGTTCATGACCGGTGCGTCCCGCATGGCGGCGTCTGCGGCGCTGCGCGTCGGGGCGGGGGCGGTCACGCTGGTTGGCGATCGCGATGCGCTGCGGGTGCATGCAGCGCATCTGACGGCGGTAATGCTGGCCCCGGCGGAACCGGATGGGTTCGGCGAACTGATGGCGGGCGCAAAGATCCGTGCCGGGTGCGTCGGGCCGGGGGGTGGACCGCAGTCGCGCGCGGCGGCCGTTGCTGCGTTGCAGGCGGGCCGGGCGCTGGTGCTGGACGCCGACGCCCTGACTGCGTTTGCCGACGACGCAGCGCATCTGGCCAGATTGATCGCCCGCCATGCGCGGCCGGTGGTGCTGACCCCGCACGACGGCGAATTCGCGCGCCTGTTTCCCGATATCACCGGCAACCGGCTGGAGCGCGCCGGCGAGGCCGCGCGCCGGACAGGCGCGACGGTGGTGCTGAAGGCGTCGGACGGCTGCATTGCCGCACCCGACGGCAGGGCGGTGATCGCCTGCAACACCGTGCCCTGGCTGGCGACCGCCGGGTCAGGCGATGTGCTGGCCGGGATGATCACCGGCCTGATGGCGCAGGGCATGGATGGCTTCGAGGCATCGGCGGCGGCATCCTGGCTGCACGGGGAGCTTGGATGCAGGCTAGGCGCCGGCCTGATCGCCGAGGATCTTGCGGGCACGGCGCTGCACGCGCTGCTGCACGACCTTGAAGTGATCGCGGATCAGTCTGCCTGATCGGCCGCCCGGCCATGCATCAGGCGTGATGCCGACGACCGGATTGCGGCTTCCAGCGTCGGCTCGCCGCTGGACTGGCCGGTGCGCGCGCCGATGTGCACCTTGCGGGGGCCTCCACCTGCCGACAGGTCGAACGCCATCGCCAGCGCCTGTTCGAACAGCCCCAACTGGATCCCGGCGCGGCCGGGTGGAACGGCGGCGATGAATTCGTCGCCGCCCCAGCGCACGATGAGGCCCGGCGGCGGCACTGCAGCCGCAAGCCGGGCGGCCACTTCGCGCAGCAGCGCATCGCCGACGATGTGGCCGAAGCTGTCATTCACGCCCTTGAAGCCGACCAGATCGACCAGCAGGATATCCGAACCGGCGGGCATGGTTGGCCAATGCGCCGCCAGTGCGCGCCGGTTGGGCAGGCCCGTCAGTTGGTCGTGGCGGGCTTCACAGGCCAGTTCGCGGATCTGGCGGCGCTGGCGCACGATGGTGAAGCCAAGCGCCAGCATCACCAGCGCAAGGATGGGCGTCAGGGTCGCCAGCAGCAGGACCGTTGCCGGGATCATCCAGCCGTGCCGGGTTCAGCCGATGGTTTCGGTCGGATAGATGCCGAAGGCCTGTTCGCGCAGGATGTAGCCAGAACGTCCCTCCCCCTCGACACGGCACCAGCGGTCGGCGCACATCGTCACGCGCATCACCACGCCCGGATCGGCGCGCAGCACCACCGGCGACGAAAGATCAGGGCGGGCGCGCAGTTCGCGGGTCTGGCGGGTGATCTGGATGGTGCGGTCGGTGGAAAGCATGGCGCGGTCCATCCAGCCTTCGGTGCCTTCGGAATCGCGCACCCGCCGCCAGACGTTCCATTCCGACAATATTTCAAGCGGCGTGCCCGGCCGCACGAACACCCAGGTGACAGGATATTGCTTGCCCGGCCCCGAGCGCAGATAGGCCTTGCCCGACCGGAGCGAGCCGAACCGTGGCACCGGCAGCCCGGAACGATATTTCAGCGCGTCCTTGCTGGTCGGCGTCGCGGCGGCATCTGCGGCTTGCTCCCCCTCTTGTTGGGCGAAGGAAGGGGTCGGCAGACACAGGCAGAGGGCGGAAAGGAAAGGCAGCGCACGCATGTCCAGCCTCCTGCCAAGGCAATGCGCCGCTTGCAAGACCTTGGCCCTCGCGCCTAGCATGAAGCCATGTCTGCAACGCGCTTCCAGAAATATGATCGCAAGGTCCGCGTGACCGTCACTCGCCGCCTGCCGCAGGCGGTCGAGACACGCATGGCCGAACTGTTCGACGTGTCGCTGAATCTTGGCGATGTTCCGCCGACGCGCGATGACCTGCTGGCGGCGGTCGCCACGGCGGATGTGCTGGTGCCGACCGTCACCGACCAGATCGACGCCGCGCTGCTGGATCATGCCGGCCCCGACCTTAAGCTGATCGCCAGTTTCGGCGCGGGCTATGATCATGTCGATCTGGCGGCGGCGCGGGCAAAGGGCATCACCGTCACCAATACGCCGGGCGTGCTGACCGAGGATACCGCCGATCTGGTGATGGCACTGATCCTTGCGGTTCCACGGCGGATGTCGGAAGGCGAAAAACTGGTGCGGGCCGGGAAATGGGGCGGCTGGAAGCCAACCGGAATGCTGGGCCACCGGATCGGCGGCAAGCGTCTGGGGATCGTCGGCATGGGCCGGATCGGTCAGGCGGTGGCGGCCCGCGCGCGCGCATTCGGGCTTTCGATCCACTATCACAACCGTAACCGGCTGCCGAAGGCGGTGGAACAGTCACTTGAAGCGACGTGGTGGCCGACGCTCGATGCCATGCTGGAGCGGGTGGACATTGTCAGCCTGAACTGCCCCGAAACTGCGGAAACCCACCACCTGATCAACGCCGAGCGGCTGCTGCGGATGCAGCGGCACGCCTATCTGATCAACGGCGCACGCGGCGCCCTGATCGACGAGGAGGCACTGATCGAGGCGCTGGCGCGCGGCGGCATCGCCGGCGCCGGGCTGGACGTGTTCGAGGCGGAACCGACCGTCCCGCCAAAGCTGATGAAGCTTCCGAACGTCGTGGTGCTGCCGCACATGGCGTCGGCCACGTTCGAAGGACGGCAGGCGATGGGCGAAAAGGTGATCGCGAACATCCGCGCCTTTTCCGACGGCCATCGCCCGCCGGACCAGATCCTGCCCGGAGTATGACCAGGTGCCGGGCATGACCCAGTGCGGACCGACGCGCAGCCCGGCGCCGAAGCTGCCGTAACCGGGGCATGATCCGCGAAAAGGAACTGCGGCTGGCGCTGGTCTGCTACGGCGGCGTCAGTCTGGCCGTGTATATGCACGGCATCACCAAGGAACTGTGGAAGCTGCTGCGTGCAAGCGAGGCGCGCAAGTCGGCCACACCGCTGGATGGCGACAGCGAAACCGTCTGGCACGACCTGCTGAGCGAAATCGCGGCCACCGCCGATCTGGCGATCATCTGCGATATTCTTGCCGGCGCATCGGCGGGCGGGCTGAATGCGGTGCTGCTTTCGAACGCGCTGACGCAGGGGCAGACGCTGGAGCCGCTGACCGACATGTGGCTGGACAAGGCCGACGTTGAAAACCTGCTCGATCCCGAAGCCCGCCCGCGCGGCGCATTCTGGAAGCGGCTGCGGCAGTTCTACAAGGAGCCGGTCGCATGGTTCGCGGCGCGGCATTCGGCCAGCCTCGCTTCTGTCGACGTGCCCGAGGTTCGCGCCGAAGTGACGCTGAAGCTGGCGCAGTTCGTGCGCAACCGCTGGTTCGAGCCGCCATTTTCCGGCGACGGCCTGACGACGATGCTGGACGAGGCGATGGACGCGATGGAGGCGGCGCCTGCCGGGCCTCCGCTATTGCCGCCGGCCCTGCCGCTGAGCCTGTTCGTCACCGTGACAGATTATCACGGCAGGCGGGTGGAACTGACGATCAATTCGCCGCCGGTCGTTACCGAGCGCGAACATCGGCGCATGTTCAGCTTCGAAAGCCCGGCGCTGACGATGATCCACGGGCCGATGCGGATGGCCGGAACCCCCGAGGACGCGCTGCCGCCACGCCGGCCGGTCGGCGATCGGCCGGCGCTGTTGCTGGCGGCGCGCGCGACGGCAAGCTTTCCGGGCGCCTTCCCGCCGGCGACGATCGGCGAAATCGACCGCAGGCTTGCGCGCGCGGGCCGCGACTGGCCCGGCCGCGCGGCCTTTGTTTCCAGCCAACTGAAGTCAGACCGCAAGCCTGAGGATGTGGCGCTGATCGACGGCAGCGTGCTGAACAACGCTCCGTTCGGACCGGCGATCGCTGCGATCCGCTTGCGCCCGGCACATCGCGAGGTGGACCGGCGTTTCGTCTATATCGATCCCAAACCCGGTGTCGGCGGCCCGACCGACATGTTCGACAACCGCGAGCCGGGGTTTTTCACCACCATTTTCCGCGCGATGGCCGATATTCCGCGCGAACAGCCGATCCGCGACAGCCTTGAGGAAATCGCCCATCTGGCGGCGCATTCGATAAGGATGCGTTCGGTGATCGACGCCATGCGCCCCGAGGTGGACGCAGCGATCCTGCAGGGCGTCGGCCTGCGCTTTTTCATGCTGCCGCCGACGGCCGAGCGGCTGGCGCAGGCGCGCTCGCGCATTCAGTCGCTTGCAGCGCGCGAAGCAGGCTTTGCCTTTGGCGCCTATGCCCAGTTGAAGCTGCAACTGGTGCTGGAAGAAGCCGCGCGGCTGGCGTCGCAGGCGGCGGGGCTGGACCATGACGAGGCCGGTCGCCTGCGCGACGGGCTGCTATTGGCTGCCCGCCGGCGCGACGCCTTCGCGCATGAATCGGCAATCGGCAATGCCTCCGACCGGAGCGGCTATGTCCGCCTGCTGAAGCAACTGGATATCGGTTTCCGGCTGCGCCGCCTGCGCTTCTTCATTCGCCACATGAATCTGGCAATTGCAGCATCCGACGACGAAGCCGAGCGACAGGCGGCCGAAGTGCTGAAGGCCGAACTGCATCGCGCCGTCGCCCCGTTCGAGGCGCACCGGGCCGGCCTGCACGAAGGGCTGGTGCCGCCGGTTCGCGAAGCCGCCCGCGCGTTGGTCGAGAGCCAGACCGACGACGACCGTGCCGAAGCGGGCGGCCTGCTGATCGACCGCATGGCGGCGGCGCTCGGGCTTTCCGACCTCGACGCCCATGCCGACCGGGTGCTGGTGGCGGCGGTGCAGGATCAGGGGTTCGACCGGGGCATGCGCCGGGCGCTGATCCGGGCGTGGCTGGGCTTCCCGTTCTTCGACATCGCGATCCTGCCGCTGGTCCGCGACGACGGCTTCGACGGTTTCGAGGAACTGAAGGTGGATCGGATATCGCCCGATGATGCGGTGGCATTGATGGAAGGCGGCACGCGCAACACGCTGAAGGGCTGGCAACTGAATGCCTTCGCCGCCTTCTTCAGCCGCGCCTACCGCGAAAACGACTATCTGTGGGGGAGGATTCATGCGGCCGAACGGCTGGTCGATATCGTCGCCTCGGCGGTGCCCGGCATGACGCTGGACACCCGTCACTGGAAGGGGCGGCTGTTCCGCGAAATCCTGATATCCGAAAGGCCGCGCCTGAAGCAGGTTTCGGCGCTGATCGACGACCTGGACACACGGGTGACGAACTGGGAGCGCGGCGCGCCGAACCCGCCGTGCGCCGAGCCTGAACGGCTGTAACGGGACGGAACCTCAGCTGCGCAGGCAGGAAAGCGCCCAGTGTGCGGCCTCTGCGACGACGGGGTCGGGGTCGTCGGTCAGCCGCTCGACATGCGGCACCAGTTCTGCAAGGCCGCTGTTTCCAGCCGCATAGAGGCAATTGCGCACGAAACGGTTGCGCCCCGTGCGCTTTATGGGCGACCCCGAAAACACCTCGCGAAACGCTGCGTCGTCGAGGGCAAGAAAGTCCGCCAGGCGTGGCGCGGTCAGTTCGGCGCGGGGCAGCAGGGCAGGGTCTGCGGGGTATCTGGCGTGGCTATTCCACGGGCATGCAGCCAGACAGTCGTCGCAGCCATAAACGCGGTTCCCCAAAAGCGGGCGCAGTTCCTCGTCGATCGGGCCTTTGTGCTCGATCGTGAGATAGGAAATGCAGCGGCGCGCATCGACCTTCCACGGCGCAACAATGGCGCCGGTCGGGCAGGAGTCGATGCAGGATGTGCAACTGCCGCAGCTTGCGGTGGTGCCGGGTTCGCGCAGCGGCGGAAGGTTTGCCGTTGTGTAGATGGCGCCCAGAAACAGCCAGCTTCCGGCCTTGCGGCTTAGCACGCAACTGTGTTTGCCCTGCCAGCCCAGCCCGGCTGCTTCGGCAAGCGGCTTTTCCATCACGGGCGCGGTATCGACGAACACCTTCACCTCGGCCGAAGTCTGCTCGACGAACCAGCGCGCCAGCGCCTTCAGCCGCGATTTCACCACGTCGTGATAGTCGCGCCCCTGCGCATAGACGGAAATCGTCGCACGATCGGGGCGGTTGATGTGCCGGTTCGCGCCAAGCGGCGGCGTGTAGGGAAAACCCAGTGCCATCACCGACTGCACTTCGGGCCAAAGCCCGGCCGGGCTTCCGCGCTGCCCGGCGCGTTCCTCCATCCACAGCATGTCGCCGTGGCGACCTTCGGCCAGCCAGTCCTCCAGCCGCCGGGCGGCAAGCGGTATGGCGTTTGCCGGTGCGATGCCGAAGGCGACGAACCCGAGTTCGGCCGCCTGCGCGGCGAGCTGCTCAGAAATCGAGCTTGTCATAGTCGGCAGGAGGGCGGATCCCTTCCATCCGGTCGGCGAGGATGGCGCGGAAACTGGGCCGTGATTTCAGCGCCGAATACCAGATTTTTGCCGCACCATGGCCGCCCCAGTCTATGCCGCCCAGATAATCTGCCACGGAAATCTGCGCGGCTGCCATGATGTCGGCGATGCCGAAGGTGGGACCGGCCAGCCAGCGGTTCTCGTCGAGGAGGTCGTCGATATATTGCAGGTGCAGTTCCGATGCGCGGTTGGCGTTCCGGATGGCGATGCCGTCGGGCATTTCGCGTGTGATGATGCGTTTGTACATGCGCTCGGCCAGAAGCGGCGCGGTAACTTCAGGGTAGAAGCGCTGGCCGAACCACTGGTTCAGGCGCCGGGCTTCGGCGCGTTCGGCAGCGCCGGCGCCGATCAGCGGCGGCCGCTCGACGGTTTCGTCCAGATACTCGACGATGGAGCTGCTGTCGCACAGGACCAGATCGCCGTTTTCGAGAACCGGGGTCTGGATGGCGGGGTTCAGGCTGGACAGCGTTTCCGGCCGTTCCCATGGGTGCGCCTGCACCAGTTCGGCGGGCACGCCCTTTTCGGCCATCGCGAAACGAACCGCGCGGCTGAACGGGCACAGGGGAAACTGGTAGAGGCGCCACATGCTGAGGTTCCTATTAGCGCAACATTCCGCTTGCGCCAGTGGCGGCTGGCATCGCTTGCCGGAACCTGCAAAAAAATGCTGCGGGGCGCGCCATATTGGCAGCTAGGAATGACCGGGAGCCGGTGGTAGCCGACACGAGCAACCAAGGAGAATTCGATGGATCTTGCGTTCAGTCCTGATGAAAACGCCTTCCGCGACGAAGTGCGTTCGTTCATCGCCGAAAACTATCCCGCCCACCTGCGCGATCTGCAAGAGCATGGCGAAGAACTGGGCCGCGACGACATGCTGGCCTGGCACCGCATTCTGGCGACAAAGGGCTGGGCGGCGCCTGCGTGGCCAAAGGAATATGGCGGTACCGGCTGGACCGCCACGCAGCGCTATATCTACTCGGAGGAATCGGCGCGCGGTGAAGTGATCCCGCCGCTTCCGTTCGGGATCAACATGGTCGGGCCGGTGATCTATACCTTCGGCACCCCCGAACAGAAGGCGCAGCACCTGCCGGGCATCCTGTCCGGCAATGTCTGGTGGTGTCAGGGCTATTCCGAACCGGGCGCCGGCTCGGACCTCGCATCGCTGCGCACGCGCGCGGAACGCGTGAAGGAAGCGGACGGCCGCGAATATTACATCGTCAACGGCCAGAAGACCTGGACGACGCTTGCCCAGCACGCCGACTGGGGCTTCTTCCTTGTCCGCACCGACACGGGCGCCAAGCAGCAGGAAGGCATTTCCTTCCTGCTGATCGACATGAAGACGCCGGGAATCACCGTGAAGCCGATCATCACGCTTGGCGGCGAGCACGAGGTGAACGAAGTCTGGCTGGATAATGTGAAGGTTCCCGTTGAAAACCGCGTGTACGAAGAAAACAAGGGCTGGACCTGCGCCAAGTTCCTGCTGGCGCATGAACGCACCGGAATCGCCGGCGTTGCGCGTTCGAAGCGCGGCATCGAGAAGCTGAAGGACATCGCCAGGGCCCAGCAGGACGGGAACGGACAGCCGCTGCTGTCGAACCCGTTCTTCCGCCGCAAGGTGGTGGAACTGGAAACCGATCTGTCGGCGCTGGAGTTCACGGAACTGCGCACCCTCGCCGGAGAGGCGTCGGGCAAGGGGCCGGGGCCGGAATCGTCGCTGTTGAAGGTGAAGGGAACGGAAATCCAGCAGCGCCTGACCGAGCTGGTGCTGGAAGCAGCCGGCAATTATGCCGCGCCCTACTTCCGCCAGTTCCCTGAAGGATCGAACGCATATCCGATCGGCCCGGACTTCGCCCAGCGCGCCGCCCCGAGCTATTTCAACATGCGCAAGACTTCGATCTACGGCGGCTCGAACGAAATCCAGCGCAACATCATCGCGAAAATGGTGCTCGGCCTCTGATCGCCGCCTGCATTCGCATCCAGTTCAACGGAGGACGATTTGGACTTCAATTTCTCTGAAACGCAGGGAATGCTGCGCGATACGCTGCGCCGCTACCTCGCTGACAACTACGACTTCGACAAGCGCGTCGCCATGCTTAAGCATGACGGCGGCCGTGATCCGGGTGTCTGGAAGGCGCTCGCCCAGGAGCTTGGCATTCTGGGTGCTGCGCTTCCCGAAGCCTATGGCGGCTTTGGCGGCGGGCCGATCGACACGATGGTGCTGATGGAAGAACTCGGCCGCGCCATCGCCGTCGAGCCGTATGTCCCGACCGTGGTGCTGGGCGCCGGCGCACTGGTTGCGACGGGCGGAGCACAGGCCGAAGCACTGGTTCCGGGCATCATTTCTGGCGATATTGTGGTTGGCGCCGGTTTCTATGAGCCGCAGGGCCGCTACAACCTTGCCGACCTGACGACGACGGCAAAGGCCGACGGCGCGGGGTGGACGCTGAACGGCCACAAGGCGGTCGTGGTTGCGGCGCCTTATGCGACGCACCTTCTGGTTTCTGCCCGCACCGGCGGCAGCCAGCGCGAAGCGGGCGGCGTGTCGCTGTTCCTCGTCGAGGCGAACGCCAGCGGTGTGGTCCGGCGCGACTATCCGTGCGTCGACGGCTACATGGCGAGCGAAGTGTATTTCGAGAATGCCAAGGTCGGCCCGGATGCCATGCTGGGCGCCGAAGGCGGGGCGCTGCCGCTGATCGAACAACTGGTCGATCATGCAGCGGTTGCGCAGTGCGCCGAGGCAACCGGCGCGATGCGCAAGCTGCATGAACTGACGCTGGACTACGCCAAGCAGCGCAAGCAGTTCGGCAAGGCGATCGGCGAGTTTCAGGTGATCCAGCACCGCCTCGTCGACATGTTCATGGAAGCGGAACAGGCCGCATCGATGACGTTGATGGGCACGCTGCGCCTCGATGACCCTGAGCGCAGGAAGTGGGTGAGCCAGGCCAAGGCCAAGATCAACAAGGGCGCGCGCGCTCTCGGCCAGTGGGCAGTGCAAACCCATGGTGGCATCGGCATCACGCAGGAACTGGCTGCAGGCCACTATTTCAAGCGGCTGACCATCATCGAAACCCAGTTCGGGGATTTCGATTATCACATGGGCCGTCTGGAAGCCGATCTGGCGGCCTGACACGCTGACAACCCGCAAGAAAAAGCCGCCCCGGACGAACCTGTCCGGGGCGGCTTTTTCGTTGTGGTGTGGCGTCAGCTCTTGGCGTTGGCGGATGCCGTTTCGTCGATCCAGCGCCGGACTTCCGATTCCAGCACCGCCAGTGGCACTGCGCCCATTCCCAGTATCAGGTCGTGGAACTGGCGCTGGTCGAACTTCTGGCCAAGCTTTGCCTCGGCTTCCGTACGCAGCTTGCGGATGGTGATTTCGCCAAGCTTGTAGGCAAGCGCCTGCCCCGGCCAACTGATGTAACGGTCTATCTCGTTGGTTATTTCAAGGTCTGAAAGGGCGGTATTGTCTTTCATGAACTGGATCGCGCGGTCGCGGGTCCAGCCATATTCGTGCATGCCGGTATCGACGACCAGCCGGGCCGCCCGCCACATTTCATAGCTCTCGCGGCCGAACTCCTCGTAGGGGGTTTCATAGATCCCCATCAGCTTGCCCAGCCATTCGGTGTAGAGGCCCCAGCCTTCGCCATAGCCGGAAAAATAGAGCTGCTTGCGGAAGTCCGGGCGCTCAGGGGCTTCCAGCGCCAAGGCCGCCTGAAAGCTGTGGCCTGGCGTGCATTCATGCAGCGTCAGCGCGGGCAGCGAATAGAGTGGGCGCGACGGCAGATCGTAGGTGTTCATCATGCAGTTTTCCAGCCCGCCCCGGCCGCTGGTGTAGATGGGCGCGATGTCGGCGGGCACGGCAACCAGCCCATGCCGGTAGCGCGGCAGCATGTTGAAAAAGTCTTTCAGGCGCCCGTTCGCCTTCATCACGACATAGGCCGAATTCGCCAGCAGTTCGTGCGGCGTTTTCGCATAGAATTGCGGGTCGGTTTTCAGGAAGGTGATGAATTCCTTCAGGCTGCCGTTGAACCCGGCTTCCTTCTTCGTTGCTTCCATGTCGGCCCGGATGCGGGCAACTTCCTTCAGCCCGATCTCGTGGATCTGCGCGGGTGTCAGGTCGGTCGTCGTGTAGGCGCGGACCTGCGAGGCATAGAATTGCCGGCCGGAAGGAAGCTCGGAGGCGCCGATCGTCGTCCGGGCGTTGGGAATATACTGGTTGCGGATGAAATCGAACAGCCGCGCATAGGCGGGCGCCGCCGTGTCGCGGATGACGGCCATTGCCTCAGCCTTCAGCCGCGCCTGTTCGTCGGCGGGAATATTGGCCGGCATCACCTTGAACGGGCCGAACAGCGGGTTTGCCTCGGACGTGGCGACGTAGGGTTCAAGCGTCCGGTCGCGGCCGACGAGCGTTGCCTTGGGGTTGCTGAAGCCACGCTTCAGACCTGCCTTCATGTTGGCGATGTTTTCGTCGAAATAGCGCGGCACGTCGCGCAGGCGGCTGATGTAGCGGCGATACTGGTCGGCGGTCGCGAAGCCCTTGCCGGGAAGCGGGCTTACCCAGCTCCAGAACGCGCTGTCGGCATTGAAGGGGATTTCATAGAGCTTCCAGCGAACTTCTTCGGCGTCGTTGTTCAGCATCGTGCGGAACACTGCGGCGTTGATACGTTCGGCGGGCGACAGTTGCTCGAAGGGGATGGTGTCGAGCTGCTTCAGCGCGTTTTCCCAATAGGCAAGCCGTGCCGCCTGCGATTTCGGATCGACGCGCGGCAGCCTGTCGCCGATCGATTCGGGACCGGTGCCGGGCAGGCGGCCTTCGTCGGCGCGGCGCCACTGATATTCGACGTCGTAAAGGGCCTTCAGCCGCTGGTCGGCGGTTGCGGCCGTGGCGGATGCCGCTTTCTGGGCCGTGGCGGATGCCGCCGCCTGGGCGTGCGCGATGCTGCCGGGGGCCGAACCCAGCAGCAGGGCCGCTGCGATTGCGGCCGAAAGGCGCCTGATTTCCATATCGTCTCCCGTCGTCTGGTGTTTCGCGCCATGCCTAGGTTCATTGGGCAAGGATTGGCAACAGTCGGCGCGCGATCCGTGGCAGGATCGTCAGCATCCGTTCAACATCGGTGTTGCAAAATGGACGGCATGAAACAGTATTGGATCGCGGTTGGTGCCGGCGCGCTGCTTGCCGGATGCGTGTCGCCCTACGGCTGGTCCGAGGCGCCGCTGGATGGCGGTTATGCCGGTTCCTATCCGGTGGGCTGGTGGGGCCGTGATGCTGGTTCGGTCGATGATTTCTATGGGCCGCTTTCGGGATACGGCCAGTGGGTCGTGTTCGGCAATTTCGGCCGCGTGTTCGTTCCGGCAGGGATTGCCGCCGGCTGGCAGCCCTATTCCATGGGTTATTGGCGCGATGACGTCCGGTATGGCCGGATGTGGATGTCGTCCGAGCCGTGGGGCTGGGCGACCTATCATTACGGGCGCTGGGGCCATGATGGCCGGATCGGCTGGTTCTGGGTGCCCGACACCCGCTTCGGGCCGGGCTGGGTGAACTGGGGTTCCAGCAACGGCTATGCAAGCTGGGCACCGATCCCGCCGCGCGGCTGGGAAAACCGCTGGCTGGGCGCTGGCGCCGGTTGGGTGACATTGCCGGGAAACTGGTCGGGCCGGCCCTATCCGGGCTATCGGCCGTCCTATCGCCCCGGCACCAGCCAACCGAACCCGCCGCCACGGCCCGGATGGCAGCGGCCCGACAGGCCCGGCCAGAATCACGGCCAGAATCAAGGCCAGAATCACGGCCATGTTCAGGGCCAGCATCCGGGGCAGGGCCATAATCAGGGTCAGGGCCATAATCAGGGTCAGGGCCAATGGCAGGGAAGGCCGAACTGGCAGGCGCCCGGTGGCAGCGGCGGTGGCAGTGGCATGGCGCCGGGCTATCGGCCGTCGACTGCCGGGCCGCGCCCTGTGCCGCCTGCCATATCCCGGCCTTCGATCCCGCCGCCATCGGCCGCCCCCATGCGCGAGCAGCGGCAGATGCAGACCGACCGCCCACGCAGCGAACCGCGCGGGCGCGACGTGCCGTCACGGGTGCAGGATCAGTAGCGCGTCAGTCCGCGCGGAGGAGTTCCCGTGCAGTGATCATGCGCATGACCTCGTTGGTGCCCTCGAGGATGCGATGCACGCGAAGGTCGCGCCACAGCTTCTCGATCGGAAAGTCCATCAGATAGCCATAGCCGCCGTGCAGTTGCAGCGCGCGGTCGACGACGGCCGATCCGGTGTCGGTCGCCATCCGTTTCGCCATCGCCGCGAATTTCGTGCGGTCGGGTGCGCCAGCCGTTACCTTCGCGGCAGCCAGATAGAGCAACGCGCGCGCCGCCTGCAACTCGGTCTCCATGTCGGCCAGCGTGAACTGCGTTGCCTGAAAATCGGCGATCGCCTTGCCGAACTGCCGGCGCTCGCGGACATAAGCCAGCGTTTCGTCGATGGCGCGCTGCGCCCCGCCCAGCGAACAGGCGCCGATATTGAGGCGGCCGCCGTCGAGGCCGGCCATTGCGATCCGGAAACCCTGGCCTTCCTCGCCGACCAGATTTTCCGCCGGCACCCGCACGCCGTCGAAATGCACCTGCGCCGTCGGCTGGCTGCGCCATCCAAGCTTGCGTTCATTCGCGCCGAAGCTGACGCCGGGCATGTCCTTTTCGATCACGAGGCAGGAAATGCCGCCCGCGCCCGTACCGCCCGTGCGCACCATCGTGACATAGATGTCGTTCACGCCGCCGCCGGATATGAACGCCTTCGATCCGGTGACGACATAATGGCCGCCATCCAGCGTTGCCGTCGTCTTCAGGGCGGCGGCGTCGGATCCGGCGCCCGGTTCCGTCAGGCAGTAGCTGGCGATGATGTCCATCGGCACAAGGCCCGGCAGATATTTGCGCTTCAGCCGGTCGCTGCCGAACCGGTCGATCATCCAGCTTGCCATGTTGTGGATCGAGATGAACGCCGAAGTCGATGGGCAGCCATAGGCCATCGCCTCCATGATGAGGGCGGACTCGAGCCGCCCCAGCCCGATCCCGCCGGATTCTTCCGACACATAGATCGAGGCGAATCCAAGTGCTGCCGCCTTGCGGACCACGTCGCGCGGGAACAGATGCTGTTCGTCCCACATGGCGGCGTTGGGCGTGATCTCGGCCTGGGTGAACCGACGGGCGGATTCGCGGATCGCCTGCTGATCCTCGGAGAGTTCGAACTGGGTCATGCGCCGACCGATAGCGCGAAACGGCGGAAATGTGCAGGGCTTCTGCCGCCGTTGACCTTTGGCAGCCGCTTGTTTATGAACCGCCGTCCCCGCGCCGGGACCTTTCGGTTTCCGGCACGATACCCCGTTTTCGAGGCAGAGTTATGAAGCGCACCTATCAACCGTCCAAGCTCGTTCGCGCGCGCCGTCATGGCTTCCGCTCCCGCATGGCGACCCCCGGTGGCCGCAAGGTGCTGGCCCGCCGTCGTGCGCGCGGCCGCAAGGTCCTCTCGGCCTGAGCCGAGTTTTCTCGGCCACGGCCGGGATTTCAGCGATGCCGGATGATATGAACGCGGCTGGCCATGCGCCGGCCGCGTGTCGTTTGGAGCCGCGTCGTTCGATTGGGCGAATCACCCGTCGCGCCGATTATCTGGCGGCCAATTCCGGCGTGCGTGTTGCGTTGCCGCCTTTCGTGCTGCTGCTGAAGCCTGCTGGGCATGAGCAGCCCCGTGTTGGTTTCACCGTCAGTCGCCGGGTCGGAAATGCGGTTGCCCGCAACCGCGCGCGGCGCAGGCTGCGGGAAGCCGCCCGGCAGATCATGCCGGAAATGGCGATCTCCGGCGCCGACCATGTGTTCATCGCCCGCGCGCTGCCGGACGAGCTTCCGTTCGAGGAACTGCTTTCCTTCATGCGAAAGGCGCTGGCAAAGGCCCGCCGCAAGCTGGGCGGCGCCCAATGAAACTGTCCGGGCTTCCGGCGCGCGGCGTCGCCTTGCTGTTCAGGCTCTGGCAGATCAGCTTTTCTGTCGTGCTGCCGCCAAGCTGCCGATTTTCGCCAAGCTGTTCCCATTACGGCATCGAGGCATTAAGGCGGCACGGATTGTTCGCCGGACTGTGGCTGACGGTCAGGCGGGTAGGGCGCTGCCACCCATGGGGAGGAAGCGGCCATGACCCGGTGCCACACGAGTTTCACCTGTTTCATCGGCCGGCGGCTGCCGGGCCAGTGGAAGCAAGACAAGTCGAAGTGAGAGACGAGTGACGACCGAGAATCGCAACCTGATCCTTGCCGTCGTGCTGTCGGCGCTGGTGTTGTTCGGCTGGACCTTCGTGAGCGAGCGGTTCCTGCCGAAGCCCCCCGAGACCGCAGTGCAGCAGCAGGCGCAGTCGCCGGCGGCCGATGCAGTGCAGGTGCCCGGCGCCGCGACTTCTGCCACCATTCCGGCAGCAGCGGGCGCCACGCGGCCGGTATCCGAACTGGTGGCTGCCAATCCGCGTGTCGTCATCGATACGCCGCGACTGCAAGGTTCCATCAATCTGGTGGGCGCGCGGATCGACGACCTTCTGCTGAAGGACCATCGCCAGACGATCGATCCCGATTCGCCACCGGTGCGGTTGTTCGCGCCATCGGGCGCCCCTGACGCCGAATTCGCGGGCTTTGGCTGGGCGGGCGCGGGCGCGCCGCCGACCGACGCGCGCTGGACGGCGTCTGCCCCGAAGCTGACGGTTGGGCAGCCGGTGACGCTGAGCTGGACCGCTCCCGACGGCGTGCTGTTCGAGCAGACGCTTTCTGTCGACGAGAATTTCCTGTTCAAAATAGAGCAGCGGATCGTCAATCGCGGCACGGCGCCGGTCACGCTGCGCGCCTATGGATATGTGAACCGCACTGGCGCCGGCCACGAGCAGAACAGCTTCAACGTGCACGTCGGGCCGATCGGCGTGTTGAACGATACGCTGCAGGAAGGCGATGTCAGTTTCGACAAGCTGCGCGAAAACGGGCCGCAGACATTCAAGTCCACCGGCGGCTGGCTGGGAATCACCCAGAGGCACTGGCTGGCGGCGCTGATCCCCGACCAGAAATCGGCGATCGAGGCGCGCTTCACCGCTGCCGACCACGACCGCTATCAGGTGGACTGGATGAAGCAGGCGGTGGTTGTGGCGCCCGGACAGACAACGGCGACGACGAGCCACCTGTTCGCGGGCGCCAAGGAAGTGCGGCTGCTGAATCAGGTGCGCGACCAGCTTGGCGCGCCGCTGTTCGACCGGGCGCTGGCCTGGGGCTGGTTCTGGTTCATCGCCCAGCCGATCTTCTCGTTGTTGCAGTGGTTGTATGGGGTGCTGGGCAATTATGCGCTGGCGATCGTCGGGCTGACGCTGATCGTCAGGACGGTGCTGTTCCCGATCGCCAACAAGCAATATGCCAGCATGGCGAAGATGCGTATCTTTGCGCCAAAGATGAAAGAGATTCAGGAAAAACACAAGGACGACAAGCAGAAGCAGCAGCTTGAAATGATGGAGCTGTACAAGCGCGAAAAGATCAATCCGCTTGCTGGCTGTTTGCCGATCCTGTTGCAGATTCCGATCTTTTACGCGCTGTACAAGACATTGTTGATCACGGTCGAAATCCGCCACAAGCCCGGCTTTCTGTGGATCAACGATCTGTCGGCCCCTGATCCGCTGACTCCGGTCAATCTGTTCGGGCTGATTCCGTGGGATCCACCGGGGTTCCTGCATCTTGGCGTGCTGCCGATCGTGCTGGGGATCACCATGTGGTTGCAGTTCAAGCTGAACCCGCAGCCGATGGACGAGATTCAGAAAAAGATGTTCTCGTTCATGCCGTGGATCTTCATGTTCATGATGGCGCCGTTTGCGGCCGGTCTGCAGATCTACTGGATCGTCAACAACCTGCTTTCGATCCTGCAGCAGTGGGTGCTGCTGCGCAAATATCCAGCGCCCGCGCCCGCGCCGGGCGGCGCCCGCTAGGTTGGGCGCGCCAGCACCAGACGACGCCGCGACCGAGGCGGCGCGCCGGCTGTTCGCCGGGCCGGTGGAGTTCGAGCTGTCGGCTCCGCGCCTCGATGTGCTGCCGCCTGCCGGGTTGCCGGAAGTCGCGTTCGCGGGGCGGTCGAACGTCGGGAAATCGTCGCTGCTGAACGCGCTGACAGGGCGCGGCGGGCTTGCGCGAACATCCAACACGCCCGGACGGACGCAGGAACTGAACCTGTTTCTGGTCGGCGATCCGCCGGTGCTGCGACTGGTGGATATGCCCGGTTACGGCTATGCCGAAGCGCCCAAGGACATGGTGCGCCAGTGGGCGCGGCTGGTGAACGACTATCTGCGCGGCCGACCGACGTTGAAGCGCGTGCTGGTTCTGGTCGATTGCCGCCACGGGCTGAAGCCGGTCGATCGCGACATCATGGAGCTTCTGGACAAGGCGGCCGTCAGCTACCAGATCGTGCTGACCAAGGGCGACAAGATCAAGCCGACTGCGCTGGCGCAGATGGTCGAGCAGGTGTCGACCGAGGCCCGGTCGCGCCCGGCGGCGTTCCCGCTGCTGCTGGCCACCAGCAGCGAAGCAAGGCACGGCATCGCCGAGCTTCGCAATGCAGTGGTTTCGGCGGCCTTCGATGGGGCGGCGGCCTGAAAATTTTGCGGCAGCCGCGCATGGCAAAGGCTGCTACAGGGGTTCCTGCAAGGAGAGATTGAGTTGAAGGCTCTGAGTGCACTGAGCGTCGGCGGACAGAGCTTCCTTCCGCTGGTAGAGGGCGGCAAAGGCGTGTCGGCAACCAACCATGCGTCGGCCGGCGCCTGGGCAAAGGCGGGCGGCATCGGCACAGTTTCGGCCGTCAACGCCGACAGCTACGACGAAAACGGCGAAGTCATTCCGCAGGTCTATCAAGGCCGCCGTCGCGAGGACCGGCACGAAGAACTGGTGGACTATGGCATTCGCGGCGGCATCGAGCAGGTGCGCCGCGCCTATGACATCGCCGGCGACGAAATCCGTGCCGGGCGCGGCGCAATCAACATTAACGTGCTGTGGGAAATGGGCGGCGCGCAGCGTGTGCTGGAAGGCGTGCTGTCGGGCACCAAGGGGCTGCTGCATGGCGTCACCTGCGGCGCCGGCATGCCCTACCGCCTGTCGGAAATCGCAGCGAGCCACGGCGTTTTCTATTACCCGATCATTTCGTCTGGCCGCGCGTTCCGCGCCTTGTGGAAGCGGTCCTACTCGAAGGCGCCGGAATGGCTGGGCGGCGTCGTCTACGAGGATCCCTGGCTTGCCGGCGGCCACAACGGGCTGTCGAACGCCGAAGATCCGCTGCAACCGCAAGACCCCTATCCCCGCGTGCGCGATCTGCGCTCCGTCATGCGCGAGGGTGGGATCGCCGACACCGTGCCGATCGTGATGGCGGGCGGGGTCTGGTATCTGCGCGAGTGGGAGAACTGGATCGACAACCCGGAACTGGGCGCAATTGCGTTCCAGTTCGGGACGCGCCCGCTGCTGACCAAGGAAAGCCCGATCCCCGACGTCTGGAAGGCGCGGCTGCCCACCCTCGAGGACGACGACGTGCTGCTGCATCGTTTTTCGCCGACAGGTTTCTATTCGTCGGCCGTGCGCAACAGCTTCCTGCGCAACCTCGAGGCACGTTCCGCCCGACAGATCGGCTTTTCCGCCAAGGCCGACGGCGACCGGCAGTTCCTGCTGGACGTCGGGGTCGGCCGCAAGACCTACTATGTCTCGAAGGAAGATCTTCAGCGCGCCCGCGAATGGAACGGCGCCGGCTTCGATACCGCACTGAAGACACCGGACGACACGCTGGTCTTTGTCAGTGTCGAGGAATCGAAGGTGATCCGCAAGGACCAGGCGGACTGCATGGGCTGCCTGTCGCACTGTTCGTTCAGCGCCTGGAAGGACCATGACGACCACACCACCGGCTATCTGGCCGACCCGCGCAGCTTCTGCATCCAGAAGACCCTGCAGGCGATCGCACATGGCGCCGACCCGGAATATGAACTGATGTTCGCCGGCCATTCGGCCTGCCGCTTCCGCACGGATCCATTTTATTCAAACGGCTTCATCCCGACGGTGAAACAGTTGATCGACCGCATCCTGACGGGCGACTGAGCAGGCATCAGTCCAGCAGTTCGCGCACGCGGACCTGAAGTGCCGGCACCAGTTCGGCGGCGAACCACGGGTTGCGCTTCAGCCAGCCGCTGTTGCGCCATGAAGGGTGCGGCAGCGCGACGATGTGGGGCAGGGCGCCGGGCCCGCCCCGGTGCGAGCGAAGCACGGTGCCCTCCATCGTCCGGGCGCCGGCTGCGCCCAGATGCCAGCGTTGCGCATGGGCGCCGATCAGCAGCAGCAGTTCGATCGCCGGCAGTCGCTCGAACAGGGCCTGCCGCCATGTTTCGGCGCATTCCTTTCGTGGTGGCAGGTCGCTGCCGGTGGCATTCAGGCCGGGAAAGCAGAACCCCATCGGCACGATCGCAATGTCTGCCGGGTTGTAGAACTCTGCGTCGCTGACACCCATCCACTGCCGCAGGCGCACGCCGGACGGATCGTTGAACGGCCGCCCGCTTTCATGCGCCCGGATGCCCGGCGCCTGGCTGGCGATGCAGATGCGCGCGGTGACCGAAGCCTGCACCAGCGGCCGGGGTTCATGCGCCAGCGGCGGACCGTGGCGCGGATGGTCGCGGCAGATGCGGCACTGGCGCACGCGTTGCAGCAGCCCGCCCAGTGTTTCATCGTCCGGTTTTTCGTCGGCGGCCGTCATGGTTTTGCCGGATAGGTGACGCGCCCATTATTTCCCACCTGCGCGCCCGGCGTCAGTCGCGCACGGTCGAGGCGACCCGTGCCCATGATGTGGAACACCTCGGCGCCTGCCGCCAGCAGATTGTCGCTGACCAGTCGCCGGTGGCATCGCCACCAGACGCTTTCCGCACACATCAGCGCCACCCGCCGTTCGCGGCCCACGGCTAACAGGTGGTGTATCGCTTCGTGGAACGCGCCCGAAAGCGCATAGTCGGCATAGTTGTGGAAGCTCTGGTTCTGCCAAAGCGCGTTGGTTTCCGGCGATACGCCGATAGCGTGCGGCCGCAGACCGCCCAGCGCCGCCATATGTTCATAACCTATCTGCGACGCCGCAAGCGCAGGCGCCAAGGCATCCTGGTTGAACTGCGGATTGCGGGCCGAGCCCGGCATCTTGCGGATGTCGGCCAACAGGCCGATTCCGTGCTGGTGCAGGAGGGCCAGAAACGCGTCGATGGCGATCGTCGAGTGGCCGATGGTGAAGAAGGGATTGGGCACGTCCGCGTCAGCCAATCTCGAACCGCCCGGTCATGCTGCCCCATCCCCGTGCAGCAGCACATCACGCAGCACGACGGCGTCGTTGTGCTGTTCGTCGTGGGCGCTGAACACCAGTGTCAACCGGTTCTGCGACGCCATTTCGCGCAGTTCGTCCAGAAGGCCCGCGTGCTGGCGCAGTTCCGCCCGGTAACGGCGCTGAAACTCGCTCCAGAGGGCGGGATCATGCCCGAACCATTTCCGCAATTCCGTGCTGGGGGCGATGTCTTTCATCCACGCATCGAGCCGGGCTTCGGCTTTGCTGACGCCGCGCGGCCACAGCCGGTCGACAAGCACGCGCGTGCCGTCTTCCACGGTTGCGGGTTCATAGGCTCGCTTCAGGCGGATTCGGGATTGGTCTGCTTGGGGCGGCTGCATATCTGGGTCCACCTGTACGGCAACATGTGCTGCTACCGGCAAAGATGGGGATTGCGCCGCCGCTTTTCCATGCCGGGAAGGCAGTTCAGCCAGACATCCCTGACAGATAGAGGATCTGCACCTCGACCGGAATGCGGCCGTCGTTTCCGGCGTTCGCTGCAAATGCGGCTTCGGCCAGCGCCCAGCGGCGCGGTGTGGTCAGGCCGCGCTGGCGGCTGGAAAGCCAGCCAGCATCGCCGTGCGCACGGGCATCACGGGCGAAATCCGCCAGCGTTCGATAGCGCAGCGTGATGGTTTCCACTTCGGCAACAGGCTGCGCAAAGCCTGCACGTTGCAGAAGCGCTGCAGCCTCGGCCGGATCGACGGTCGGCCCGACGCGTGGCGGCACGCCACGGCCCGCCTGCATGTCGGCGGCAAGAAACGCCTCGCGGACGGCGCCCGCCGAAAACCCTGCCGGAAGTGCCGCCTGAAAACGCCCGCCCTTTCGCAAAGCGCGGCGCGCCAGCAGCAGTGCGCCGGGCAGGTCGTTGACGCCATGCAGCGTCATGAAGGCGGTGATGCGGGCGAAGCTTTCGTCGGCGAAATGGCGATGATCCTCTTCGCCGCAGCGTGCGCCGTAGCGGTCGGCAAGGGCCGGACAGGGGTCGAGGCCGGTGGCGCCCACTGGAGGCGGCAGCATCAGCCCGATCCTGAGGCCCGGCCCGGCGGGCGGATCGCCAAGCAGTTCCGCGCGCGCGCGCAATTCTTCGTCGATGTGGCGCAGAAGCTGATCGCGGCCGGCGATCAAACCGGCGGCGCGACGGCGCGCACGACGGCGGGCAACGGGGTCGAAAGGAAGATGGTCTGGCATCTCGTCAGGGCGGCGTCCGGTGGCTAGAGCAGTCGCCATGGCCCCCGGTGTCCGATTTGTCGAGAGCGTGAAGGCGGCGTTCGGCTATCTTGCCGACCTGCTGATGCCGCCCGCCTGCATGGCCTGCGGCACGCCGGTCGCGTCGGCGCTGGCGCTGTGCGGGCCATGCTGGGCGGCGCTGCCGGTGCCCGACGGGGCGGCATGCAACCGTTGCGCCATCCCGCTGCCGATCGCCTGGGCCGCCGAGGCCGAGTGCCTTGGCTGCGCGAAAGACCCGCCACCATTCCGGCAGGCGCGATCGCCCTTTCTGTACGAGGGGTCGGCCCGGCAGATTGTCGTCCGCTTCAAGCATGGCCGCCACGCTTGGGGGCCGACGCTTGCGCGCGACATGGCGCGGGTTGCGCCCGACTGGATCGGGCCGGGCCGCGTGCTGGTGCCAGTGCCGCTGCATCGCTGGCGGCTGGCGCGTCGCGGCTATAATCAGGCGCTGCTGCTGGCACGGGCGCTGGCGCGGGCCGGGGGCGCGGAACTGGGGCCTGATTGGCTGGTGCGCGTCCGCCCGACCAGAAGCACGCGCGGCCTGCGACGCAACCAGCGGCTGGCCAATCTTGCAGGCGCGATCAGCGTGAATGCGTGGGCGACCGAACGTATCCGGGGCGCCGAGATCGTGCTCGTCGATGATGTGATGACGACGGGCGCCACCGCTGCTGCCTGCGCTGCACGGCTGCTGAAGGCCGGGGCCGCAAGCGTCGATGTTCTGGTCTATGCGCGGGTTGCGCCTGCCGGACCGGCCACATATCTTGGCAAGGAAGCAGGTCAGGAAGCCCATGCCCAGGATTGAAATCTACACGAAACTGCTGTGCCCCTATTGCGCGCGTGCGAAGGCGCTGCTGCAATCGAAGGGCGCCGCCTATGAGGAATTCGACATCACCATGGGCGGCGAAAAGCGCGCCGAGATGCTGGCGCGCTCGAACGGGCGGACGACGGTTCCGCAGATCTTCATCGATGGCCGCCACATCGGCGGATCGGACGATCTGATCGCGCTGGACGAAGCGGGCGGGCTGGACCCGCTGCTGACGACATGACTCGCGTCGGCCTGATCCAGACATGCACCGGCATCGACGCCGCCAGAAGCGCGGACGAGCTGACTGCAGCCGCCCACAGCCTTGCGGATGCGGGTGCCGAGATCATCTTCACGCCGGAAATGTGCGGCATTCTGGATCGCAACAGCGACCGCCTGAAGCAGCACGCCCGGACCGAAGCCGAAGACCCGGTGCTGGCGGCGCTGGCGGCGGTTGCGCGCGCACGCGGCGTTTGTATCGCGATCGGCTCTCTGGCAATCCGCGACACGGTTGCCGCCCCGGACGGGCGCCTTGCCAACCGCAGCTTCGTGATCGGGCCGGACGGCGGCATCGTCGCCCGCTATGACAAGATGCACCTGTTCGATGTCGATCTGCCCAACGGCGACCGGTATCGCGAATCGGCGTCGTTTCTGGGTGGCAGCGACGTGCAGCTTGCCGATCTGCCGTGGGGCCGCCTTGGCCTTGCGATCTGTTATGATGTGCGGTTCCCGGCGCTGCATGCCGCCCTTGCCCGCGCCGGCGCGCAGGTGATCGCCCAGCCCGCCGCCTTTACCCGCCCGACCGGCGAAGCGCACTGGCACGTGCTGCTGCGCGCCCGCGCCATCGAAACCGGATGCTTCGTGGTGGCAGCCGCCCAGTGCGGCACGCACGCCGACGGGCGCGAAACCTTCGGCCATTCGCTGGTGGTCAATCCGTGGGGCGAAGTGTTGTTGGACATGGGAACCGCGCCCGGCACGGCGATCGCCGATCTCGATTTGCAGCAGGTTGCCGACGCGCGGGCGCGCATCCCCTGCCTTGATCATGCGCGGCCACTGGCTGCGGCAAAAGTCGGGCCGGGCACCCGATGATCGTATTCGACCTGCGCTGCGGTAACGGCCATGTATTCGAAGCATGGTTCGGAACCTCGGCCGACTTCGAAGAGCAGCAACGGCGTGGGTTGGTGTCCTGCCCGGTCTGTGCATCGTGCGATGTGGGCAAGGCGGTGATGGCGCCCGCCGTCGGCGCCAAGGGCAACCAGATCGTCACCGACACCGAGCGCAAGGCCGCGCTGAAGCGCATGGCCGAGGCGCAGGCCGAAATCGAAGCCGGGTGCGATTATGTCGGCAACCGTTTCGTGACCGAGGCGCGCAGCCGCCACGCCAGCGGCGGGCTTGGTGCGGGAAAGCCTGGCCTGATCGGCGAAGCAACCATCGCCGACGCGATCGACCTGATCGACGACGGCATCCCGGTGCAGGCGCTGCCATTCCGCCCGCGCGCAGCCGCAGACGCCTGAACCGGCCGAACCGGGGTTTACGGGGGGCAAGGCTTGCGGCCAGTCCCGGTTTCCCGCTAGGAGCCGTGACCGGCCCGCGCCCCTGGCGCCTCTGGCCACATGCAAAGGATGGTCCCGTAGCTCAGCAGGATAGAGCGGCGGTTTCCTAAACCGTAGGCCACAGGTTCGAATCCTGTCGGGACCACCACTCCGGGCTGCACCAGTCGCTAGAATTCGCCGGAAACGGTGATGACCGGGCCAGTGCCGGGTTGCGCGTTGCCGCTGGCCTGCACGCGATAATCTACCTGCGCGCGGAACGGCCACGGCTTCACGCGGAACTGCGCCGAAGGGCCAAGATCGATCCTTGATACCGTCTGCCCGTAATCGTGCTGGATCGCAGTCCACAGGCCGGCGCCGCCATCGACGGCGAGCCGCCCCAGCGTCATCAGCGGCGTTCCGGCGCGGGCCTGTGCGCCGGCATAGAGCGCGGTCTGCCTGAGGCCGATGGCGCCTGCTTCCCCATAGGCTTCAACCGATACCTTGCGCGGCCCGAAGCGGAAATCCTGCGTCGTACCACCGGACAGGCGCGCGGCCCAGGCGTTGCGCGAATAGAGGCCAAGGGCGAAGCGCCGTTCGACATCGACGGCAAGCGGCAGCTTCGCAAACGGCTGCACCCGAAGCCCCAGCGCCGCTTCGGTGGTTTCGCGATCCATCGCACCATTGAGACCGGCAGCCGCCGTCAGCCGGCCGATCACCGAAACGCGCGTCGGCGACAGCGGATCGACGACATAGCCGACGGCGACGCCTGCCTGACCGCCGCCGAGCACGGGCGACGCCGCAAGCGGATCCTGCACTCCGCCGGTGCGGGAAAGCACATAGCCGCCGACATGCCAGCGCCGGTTCAGTTGCTGCCGGTCGGCCGCCCATTGCCCTGCCTGCGGGGCGCCGGGCGCGGCGGCCAGCGCCTCGGCCAGCAACGACGATGCCCGGCGCCGATCGCCGGCCTGCAACACCGCATAGGCCGATGATGCAAGCGCATGGGCGTGCCGCGTGGCGGCGGTTTCGGCGGGCACAGGAACTGGTGCCGGGGTAGCGGCAGGCGCTGCCGCCGCAACCGAAGGCGCGGGCGGCAGGCTCCAGAATGGGGCGGGCCGGGCTGGCTGTTCGGCAACGATGCGGACGATCTGCACCCGTTCGGGCGTCGGCGTGTCGCCCGCCGCGTGCGTTTGCCGGGCGGTTGCGCTGGTGGACGGCGGTGCCCACCCGGCGGCGAGCAGCCGGCGGATGGTCTGGTCGGCGACATCGGCTGCGACGCGCGCTGCAACATCGGCGACGACCGCCATGTCGGCTGGCCGGGCGGGTGCAGGCGCGGCGGTTGCGGCGCCCATGCCGAACGCCTGTGCGAGGGCCGATTGTTCCTGCGTGTTGGCGGCCGTCAGTGCGGGCAGGCGGCCTGCAAACCAGCCGACGGCAAGGATCAGCGCCATCTGATAGACGCGCATGGCTCGCCCGCGGTTGCCGGTGTTTTCAGTCATGCGGCACCGCCGTTTCCGGGAAACGGTGTGCGGTCTTGTCCCAGTGCGGTGCCGTCGGCGTGTCGAGCGAGGCGCGGTATCTGTCGATCGCCCGCAGCGCGGCAAGGAAATTGATGGCGTTGCCGACGACTGCGCGCGGAATGGCGCGCAGCCCTTCGCGCCAGCCATTCGCAGCCGAAGTAAAGCAGGCGCGCAACAGCAGCCGCCAGCCCAGAATGCCGGCGTTCAGCCACAGCATCAGTTTCAGAAGCCCGTCGTCATTGTGCAGCAGCGGCGGCAGCGACACGCCGGTTTCCGCCGCAAGCGACACCCGCAACGCCTGCTGGCTGATCAGCAGCAGGCCGGCGGCGTAGGCCGTCATGGTGACGGCCGCAGTGAACAGGCCCTTGCGGTCACGCATCAGCATCCAGCGCGCCCGCCACGTGCCATGCCAGCCAAGCCTGTCCCAGCCGGAGAGGGCGATGCCGGTCAGCCAGCGGGATTTCTGGCGGATAGCCGATTCGAGATCGGCCGGGAAATATTCGCGGGTCGCCACAAGTGCGCCGTCCACCCGGACACGCAGCATCCTTCCGCGAAGGCCCAGACGATGCAACCTGTGCCCGATCTCATAGTCTTCGGTCAGGCTGTTGGCATCGAAGGGCTGGCCGTCCGGCCCTGCGATCCGCCGCAGCGCAGCACAATCGATCGCAGTGCCGACGCCGGCCGAAGGCACCGGCGCATCGAGCAGTGCGCGCACCATCATGTCCTTGCAGTGGGTTTCGGCGAATTCATCGATATAGTGGCCGGAAACCCAGCGCGAACGCGGGTCGGCAAGCGGCATCACCGGCAGTTGCACCATGGCAAGGCCGGGGATCATACGGTCATAGAGGTCGAGCGAACGCGGGTGGACCACGTCTTCGGCATCGTGCAGCACGACTGCCTTGACCGGCAGCCCTGACGCCTGCTCGTGCGCTTCGACGGCGCGCCACAGCCGGTTCAGGCAGTCGGCCTTGGTGGTGGGGCCGGGCCTGTCATGCACCACCAGTTCGATTCGCGGATCGTCGACGCTGCCGACTGCGGCAAGCGTTGCCGGGTCGTTCGGATAGCAGCCGACGAAAATGCGGGTATTCGGGTGATCGAGCGTTGCGAGGAGGTGCCGCAGCATAGGCTGGATAACCGCCGATTCGTCCCACGCGGGCACCAGAATCGCAAAGCGGCCCGGCTGCGCGGGTGGCGGTGGCAGCGGCGGCGACGGCGCGAAGGCGACACATGCCAGCCACAGCAGATCGACAGCGAGATCATCGAGGCTGGAGAGCGCGATCCCTGCCGCCGACAGCCACAGCAATTCCCGCGTCAGCACCGCGAGCAGCGCCATCGCGCCGATCAGTTGATCCGGGGTCATCGCTGACGCCTGTGGGATGCAATCGCCGGTCGGGCGCAAACGGCCACGATCGGCAAAGCCGGACGAATGAAATGCAAACTGCCCCCGCGACCTGTGAAGGTTGTCGTCGATTCCGGCCCCGCCCGCCTTAGAACAGCCAAGCGTTGGCGATACAAGCGGTTTTCCGGTGCAGCGGCATGGGTGCGGCAGAATGTGCATTGGCGCGCGCGTATGGGACCGGGCGTGGACGGCGGGCGTTCGGCAGGCTAGCAGGGCATCATGCAATCGCATCCGGAAGCCGCCGTCCTCGACCTCATGCACCGCGTCTGGACGCAAGGGAGCGAGCGGCGCGACCGCACCGGCGTCGGCACGCGGGCGCTGTTCGGGGCGATGCTGCGGTTCGACCTGTCGGATGGAACCATCCCGCTGCTGACGACCAAACGGGTGTTCTGGAAGTCGGCGCTGAAGGAGCTGATCTGGTTCCTGTCAGGCGACACCAACATCCGCCCGCTGGTGGAACAGGGCGTCCACATCTGGACCGACTGGCCGCTGGATCGCTACATCCGCGAAACCGGAGAGCGGCTGGACCGCGACACTTTCGAGGCCCGCATTCTGGCCGATGCGGATTTTGCTGCCCGGTGGGGGGATCTTGGCCCCGTTTATGGCAAGCAGTGGCGGCGATGGCTGGGGCCGGATGGCGCCACGCACGACCAGATCGCGGCTTTGGTGCAGGGCCTGCGCGACAATCCGGCCAGCAGGCGGCACATCTTCACCGGCTGGAACGTCGCCGAACTTGCCGACATGGCGTTGCCGCCGTGCCACATGACCTACCAGTATTTCGTCGAGCCGCAGGCGTCAGGGGCGGGGAAGCTTTCGGGCATCCTCTATCAGCGCAGTTGCGACCTTGGCCTTGGCTTCCCGTTCAATATCTTCGAGGCGGCGCTAATGGTGCGGATGCTGGCCGATCAGGCGGGCCTTCTGCCCGGAGAGATCATCTGGATGGGGGCGGATGTCCATCTGTATCTGAACCATGCGCATCTGGTTGAAACCCAGCTTGCGCGCGACCCCAGGCCGTTTCCGGCGCTTTCGCTTGCACCGGCGGCGGACATGTTCTCCTATACGGTGGAGCATGTTTCCATCACCGGCTATGACCCGCACCCGCATATCGCAGCGCCCGTCGCCGTCTGACATGGCGGGCGCGAGGAGGATTCGATGACTACCCCCGTCATTTCCGCGACCGGCCTGTTCACACCGGCCGACAGCATCTCGAACGCCGAGCTGGTTGAAAGCTTCAATCGCTATGTCGGGCAGTTCAACGCCGCCAATGCCGAAGCGATCGCCGCAGGCGCGGTGGCGGCGTTGCAGCCATCTTCTGTAGAGTTCATCGAAAAGGCGAGCGGAATCAAGGCGCGGTATGTGCTGTCGAAGGCCCCGATCCTCGATCCGGAACTGATGTGCCCCCGCATCCCCGAGCGGGCCGACGAAGAATTGTCGGTGCTGGCGGAAATCGCGGTAAAGGCAGCCCGGCAGGCGCTGGAAGCCGCCGGCCGCGCCCCGGCCGACGTGGATGCGGTGCTGTGCGCCTGTTCGAACCTGCAACGCGCCTACCCCGCGATCGCGATCGAAGTGCAGGCAGCACTCGGCATCGAGGGGTTCGCCTTCGACATGAACGTCGCCTGCTCGTCGGCGACCTTCGGCATCCAGACGGCGGCCGATTTCATCCGCGCCGGGCATGCGAAAAGCGTGCTGGTGGTGAACCCCGAAGTTTGTTCGGGCCACCTGAACTGGCGCGACCGGGACAGCCATTTCATCTTCGGCGACGTGGCGACCGCCATTCTGGTCGAGGCCCGCGAGGTGGCGCCGGCCAGCCACTGGGAAATCCTGGGCACCCGGCTGAAGACGGTGTTTTCCAACAACATCCGCAACAACTTCGGCTTCCTGAACCGCGCGGCCCCCGAAGGCGTCGGCAAGCCCGACAAGCTGTTCCGGCAGGAAGGCCGCCGCGTGTTCCGTGAAGTGGTGCCGATGGTGGCCGACATGATCACCGGCCACATGGAGGAACTGGGAATCAAGGCCACCGGCCTGCGCCGTCTGTGGCTGCATCAGGCCAATGCGGGCATGAACCGGCTGATCGCCGAACGGGTGCTGGGCCACGAGGCAAGCCCCGACGAAAGCCCGACCGTGCTGGATACCTATGCCAATACATCTTCTGCTGGTTCGATCATTGCATTCCACCTGCACGGTACCGACCTGCATCCGGGCGATACCGGGCTGATCTGCAGTTTTGGCGCAGGCTATTCGGCCGGCACCGTTTTCGTTCGCAAGGCGGGCTGAAACCGGTTTGCGGATTTGGGCAAATGCCCGCTTGAACAGGCGGGCGGCGCCTGCTAGTGCCGCCGCTCACCAGTTGGCGGGCAACCCCCGCTTGGAACATCGGCGTGCGGTCGTGGCGGAACTGGTAGACGCGCAGCGTTGAGGTCGCTGTGGCCGAAAGGCCGTGGAAGTTCGAGTCTTCTCGACCGCACCA
>NZ_DBNHFX010000167.1:0-13948 GCF_057137845.1 Sandaracinobacteroides sp.
ACGATCCGCATGCATCAGGCGCGCGATTTTCCGGGCCGCCCCAGCGCGACGGGGCTGACCAACCCGGATTTCGCAGCGTTCGCCCGCAGTTTCGGGCTGGAGGCCGAAACCGTTGACGAAACCGAGGCGTTCGGCCCGGCACTGGCGCGGCTGCGCGGCAAGGCGGCGCTGATCCATGTGCTGGTCGACCGGCAGGAAATCTCTCCGGGCAGGCGGCTGGCAGACGGCGCATGAGTATCAGCACCGACGAACGTGCAACCCTTGCCCGGATCGATCCCGAAGCCATGCTGCGGCATGTGCTGGCGTGGTCGGCCATCAACAGCGGCAGCCGCAACCTTGCCGGGCTGGCGGCGATGGCGGATGTGCTGGCCGATGCATTCGCGCCACTTGGAGCGGTTCGCGCGCACGACCCTGCCGAGGCCAGCCAAATGCTGGCGGATGGCGAAGTGGCGCCGCTGGCGCATGGCCGCAACCTGCATCTGGTGGTGCGGCCCGACGCACCGACGCGGGTGCTGTTGACGGGCCATTACGACACGGTATTCGGCCACGACCACCCGTTCCAGACGGCACGCTGGCAGGAGGCCGGGGTGCTGAACGGGCCGGGCGTCACCGACATGAAGGGCGGTATCGCCGTGATGCTGGCGGCGCTTCTGGCGTTCGAAGGCAGCCCGAACGCGACGAGGCTTGGCTATGAGGTGGTGCTGAACGCCGACGAGGAGGTGTCCTCGCCGGGATCTGCGCCGTTGCTGACGGAGTGCGCGGCCCGCGTGAATGCCGGGCTGACGTTCGAACCGGCCCTGGCCGACGGAACACTGGCGGGCGGACGCCCCGGCAGCGGCAATTTTTCCGTGCATGTGGCGGGCCGTGCCGCACATGCGGGCCGCGAGCCGGAGAAAGGCCGCAACGCGATTCTGGCGGCGGCCGATCTGTCGTTGCGGCTGGCGGCGATGATCGCGCCCGACCTGACGGTGAATGTCGCGCGGATCGATGGCGGCGGCCCGAACAACGTCGTTCCCGATACGGCGGTGGTGCGCTTCAACATGCGGCCTCGCAACAGGGCGGCACAGGACCGCGCCGAAGCGGGCATTGCCGCCGCGATCGGGGCGGTGGCAGCCACGCATGACGTGCAGTTGCACCGCCATGGCGGCTTTGCGCGCCCGCCAAAGCCACTGGATGACAACCAGTTGCGGCTGTTTTCACTGGTGAAGGCGGTGGGCGCCGATCTGGGATTGCCGATCGGCTGGCGCGATGCCGGTGGCGTATGCGACGGCAACAATCTGGCGGCGACCGGGCTTGCCGTCGTCGACACGCTGGGTGTGCGCGGCGGTGCTATCCATTCGGCGGACGAGTTCCTGATCGTCGAAAGCCTGAAAGAGCGCGCCGAACTGGCGGCGCTGCTGCTGATGCGGATCGCGCGCGACGGGTTCCCGCGCGCGGCGTGATCTGCACGCCGTGCCGGAAGTTCAACGCGGCCTGATCTGTGCCCAGGCGTCTGCTATGGCTTCGGCGCTGGAAAGCGCGGTGCCAAGGTCAGCCGGATCGGTGCTGAGGACGTAGGCGCCAAGCAGGGCATAGACCTCGTGCAGGCTGGCGGCGACGCTGCCGCCGCGCCCGGTGTCGAGCGTGGCATCCAGCCCGTCGATGATGACCATCGCCCGTTCGGCTGATTTCAGCCGACGCATCGTGTCGCCCGAAGCCGCTGCATCGCGCGCATCGCGCAGATGGCCGACAAGGCGACGATACAGCAACATCACCAGTTCGTGCGGGCTGGCGCCTGCAACCCTGGCTTCCAGCGACACGCGCGCATAGCCGGCCGCCGCGACGTTCCGAAGCGCGGGCGAGGGGAGGGCGGGGGCGAATGTATGCAGCATGGCGTACCTTTCCTATTTTGGGCGGGGGTATCAGTGGCGGGCGGGTGTCAGTTTTCGTTCCTGGTCCACATCTTCATCTGCTGGTCCAGATAGGCCTGTAGCGCCTTCGACTGCCCGACCGCTCGATCGAGTGCCGCGAACTGGCTGGTATAGGAGAGGCGCGCCCGCTGGGTCCGGCTGTCGAGTGTGGCCTGATCGCGCGCGATCGCCTTGCGGGCGGCGTCGAGCGCATCGTTGCCGCTGGCTGCAAATCCGTCGGCGATCCGCCGCAGCGGGCCGGCGGCTTTGCCCGGCGTTGCCCGGTTGTTCAGCGCGTTCACCATCGCCTCCACCTCGGCGGGGTGGTTCGCGACTGCCTTGGCCAGCCGGGCGCTGTCGATCGTGAAGCTGCCATAGCGGTCGAGCGACAGCCCGATGTCGGCCAGCCGCGTGGGTGCGCTGCCGCTGGCCTCGATCAGGGGTGTCGATGTCAGCCCCATCAGCGACGACAGTGCCTTGCGGGTGCCGGTGTCTGCCGACAGGGCGCCCGCTGATCCGGGGCCGCTGCCGACAAGTTGGCGCCCGAGCGACGCCAGTTCGTTCAGGGCGCCCGCGACGTCGGTGATCGACTGGCTGAGTTCGGATGCGCTGCGTTCGGCCGACAGGTAAATGATCTCTCCGGGTGCGGCGCGCGACAGAGTGATGCGCGTGCCCGGCACCAGATCGGCGATGACGTTGGCTGGCCGCCTGACCGTCAGCCCATCGAGCGCGACAATCGCGTCGGCCGCAGCCTGCGTGCGCTGAAGGCCGCCGGTCATGCCTTCGCTAAAGCCGAAGGCCGCCAGTGCCGGGTCGCCCGCTGTCTCGACGACGAAGCCGGACGCTTCGCCCATGCGCCCGCGCAGCATCAGCCGTGCACCGTCGGCGTCGGTGACGATCTGCGCCTGCACCGGTGCGCCTGCCGTTGCCGCCGCGTCGTTGATGGCGTCGCGGATACCCTCAAGGCTGGAATCGCCGGCGTCGATCGCAACCGGCAGATCGGCGGCGGCAGATGGCGCGAAGGTGCCCGCTTCGGCGGTACCGGCAACCGTTCCGAAGCGGATGGTGATCGTGCCGCCGCCCAGTATGGCGGTTGCGTCGGGAAAGGCCGCCGAGGCCAGCGTCTGCCCGCGCGCCAGTTGTCTTAATTCGATCGCCTGCCGCTCGACCGTTGTGCCCTTGTCGACGGTGAAGCCGAGGACAGCGGGATTGGACACCTGCGGCTGGCCGGAAAGGGCGCCCGATGAAATCCGGCTGTCGAGCGCGCCGACCAGTGCCGAGAGGGCGCCCCGGAACTGGCCGGTGGCCGAAATCCGCGCATCGACGGCTGCCAGCCGCCTGTCGAGCAGGGCCTGCCGTGGGGCGCGTTCGGCATCGACCAGTTGCTGCGCCAGCGCTTTCACGTCGATGCCGGAACCGGCGCCCAGACTGTTGAGGATGTTTGTCATCTCAAGGACATCTACGGCGGCTATACGCAAGGCTTTATGCGCGCGTTGCTTTTTCGTTGCAGCAGCTACTTGCCGCAGCAACCGCAGGCTGCTAGCTGCGAATTCGGGCATGTTGGCCGCAAGACGCCGGGACGGGACCGCGTGGGATCGCAGACCGTCAGTCCGGCTTCCGGTTCGATGCCCGCCGGGTTGCAGCAGTCGCGTGGGCGACGGCCAGCTTCGGCAAGTCTGTCGGGGTAGAATGCGCGCAATCAGGATTCAGTCTTGGAACTCAGGCAGGCGGCTTCGGCCCGCCGTCGTCGTGTCATTGCAAGCTCCGGCCATTCCAGTCTTTCCGCAGGCGTCATCCCGGACACCCGCGCTTTTCATATTCCGCCTTTTCACATTCCGCGCGACCTGCCTGCACCGCAGGCCGTCGGCGTCCGTTCGCGCCACCCGCGCGCCCATGCTTCGCGCCTTTGGCGCCTCATCACAAAGCGCCTTTGGCGCTTCACCGCTACGCGCCTTTGGCGCAGGGAGAATTCACAATGACAACAAGAATGTTGATCGACGCCCGCCACCCGGAGGAAACCCGGGTCGCGGTCGTCAAGGGTAGCCGGATCGAGGAGTTCGATTTCGAAGCCGCAGCCCGCAAGCAGATCAAGGGCAATATCTATCTGGCCAAGGTGACGCGCGTAGAGCCGTCGCTGCAGGCAGCGTTTGTTGATTATGGTGGCAACCGGCACGGCTTTCTGGCGTTTTCGGAAATCCACCCCGATTATTACCAGATCCCCAAGGAAGATCGCGAGGCGCTGCTGCGCGAGGAACGCGCCCTCGCCGAAGAGCAGGTGGCAGTGGAAGAGGATTCCGCCGACGCGCCTTCAGACGGCGCCGAAGCCTCGGCTGAAGGCAACGGCGATGCGCCTGCCGAGGGCGAAGGCCGCCCCCACCCCGAGGAGCACGGCAATTCCGACGAGGCGGGCGCCGAAGCGCTGCGCCGCCGCCGCATGGCGCTGCGCCGCCGCTACAAGATTCAGGAAGTGATCCACCGCCGTCAGGTGATGCTGGTGCAGGTCGTGAAGGAAGAACGCGGCAACAAGGGCGCGGCGCTTACTACCTATATCTCGCTGGCGGGCCGCTATTCGGTGCTGATGCCGAACACCGCGCAGGGCGGCGGGATCAGCCGCAAGATCGCCAACGCCGCCGACCGCAAGCGCCTGAAGTCGATCATGGCGGATCTGGCGCTTCCTTCCACCATGGGCGCGATTGTGCGCACCGCCGGGCTTGAGCGCACCAAGACCGAAATCAAGCGCGATTTCGACTATCTGACCCGCCTGTGGGACGAGATCCGCGAACGCACGCTGTCATCGAGTGCGCCTGCCTTGATCTACGAGGATTCCGATCTGGTGAAGCGGGCGATCCGCGACATCTACAGCCGCGAGATCGACGAGGTTCTGGTGGATGGCGCCGAAGGGCATGCGCACGCCCGAAGCTTCATGAAACTGCTGATGCCGAGCCACGCCAAGAAGGTGCAGCTCTATTCCGATCCGGTGCCGCTGTTCCATCGCGCCGGGGTGGAAACGCAGTTGGCGCAGCTTCTCAACCCGGTCGTCACCCTGAAGTCGGGCGGGTATATCGTCATGAACCCGACCGAAGCGCTGGTCGCGATCGACGTCAACTCCGGCCGCTCGACGCGCGAATACAATATCGAGGAAACCGCGCTCAAGACCAACATCGAGGCAGCCGAGGAAGTCGCGCGGCAATTGCGCCTGCGCGATCTGGCCGGCCTCGTCGTCGTCGATTTCATCGACATGGAAAGCCATTCCAACAATCGCAAGGTCGAGCGGGCGCTGAAGGAGGCGCTGAAGCAGGACCGCGCGCGCATCCAGGTCGGGCGGATCTCGTCGTTCGGTCTGCTGGAAATGAGCCGCCAGCGCCTGCGCACCGGCGTGCTGGAAGCCTCTACCCGTGTCTGCCCCATGTGCGAGGGTTCGGGCCTCGTCCGCACCGAGGCATCGGCAGCGCTCGCGGCACTGCGCATGCTTGAAGAAGAAGCCGTGAAGGGGCGGGCCAGCATCTTCCGGCTGCGCGCCGATACGGCGGTTGCGGTCTATATGCTGAACCGCAAGCGCGCCGAACTTGCCGAACTGGAATCGCGCTACGGCATCGTCATCGAAGTGATGCCCGACAGCGAACTGATCGGCGGCCGCATCGCGATCGAATCGTCCGGCCCGCCGCCCGCCGAGGCGCCGCGTGTCGTCGCGCTTCAGTCGACGGTCAGCCTTGTTGCCGACGACGAAGACGAAGCCGACGAGGTGGCCGACGAAGAGGAGGAGGCCGAGGCCGAGGCCGAAGGTCGGGGCGATTCGCCCCGCCGGGAGCGTTCGGGCCGCGATCGCCGCCGCCGCAAATCCCGCCGCGATCGCCGTGAACAGGCGCCGTCCGCCACCGCCGGCGGCGACGATGGTGGTGCAGAAACCGACGTCGCAGAAGCCGACGGCGGTAAGGACGCCGAGGCTGAGGCCGAGGATGCGGCAGGCGATGCCCGCGAACCACGCCGCCGCCGCCGCCGCCGTGGCGGCCGCCGTGGTGGCCGCCGCGACAACGGCGAGGGAACAGCCATCAGCGCCGAAGCCGATGCCGGTGCAGAAGGCGACGACGCGGGCGACGAAGCAGTCGTGGCGGATGCGGCCGAAGCGGCAGAGGCTACACCCGTTTCGCCAGAGCCAGAGCTGAAAGCCGCGCCGAAGCCACGCCGCAGCCGCCGCAAGGCAGCGGCCGAGGAAACCGCCGTCGGGCCTGAGGCTGCAGCCGAAGCAGCGCCGGCCGAGGTGGCCGAGGAAGCGCCGAAACCTCGCCGTCGCAGCCGCGCCAAGGCGGCAGAACCGGCGGCGGAAACGCCTGCCGACGCACCGGTGGCCGAGGAAGCTCCAGCGCCCGAGGAACAGCCAGCGCCCGCAAAGCCGAAGCGCACGCGGAAGGCCACCACCAAAGCGAAAGCGCCTGAGGCCGAGGCGGCTGCCGCTGCCGAAACGCCACCGGTGGCCGCTGAACCGGCGGAACCGGACGCTGCACCTGATGCGCCCGATGCCGACGAAGATTCCGGCGCGCCGCGCAAGGGGTGGTGGCAGCGCACCTTCGGCAACTGATCGCCAGCTTCATCCCGCACCGGCTTCTTGCGGCTGGTGCGGGATGATGGCAGCTTCAGCGGGCGCGATCCGGGACGGTCGGCGCGCGCAGCACTGAGGAAGGTGTCGTCGTGGCTTCCACATGGATTGGCGTTGTTCTGATCGGGTTTTTCGCCGGGCTTCTGGCGCGAATGTTCTCAAGCGATCCCAGAAATCCGCAGGGCTGCCTGCTGACGACGCTGCTTGGCATTGCAGGTGCAGTGCTGTTCACCTGGATCGGCCAGGCGACAGGGATGTACCGTCAGGGCGAATATGCGGGCTTCATCGGCGCGGTGATCGGTGCGCTGATCGTGCTTGCCTTGTGGCGGTCGCTGGCCGGACGCCGCTAGAGGATCGCGGCGATCTGGCCGATCAGCGGCCTGTCGGCAGGCGGCATGTCCAGCCGGAACAGATCATTCACCCGCACCCATTGCAGGCGCTGCCCTTCCTGCGGGGTCGGCTCTCCGCGCCATTTGCGGATGGCGAACGCCAGCAGCACCAGGTTCACTTTTTCATAGGCGTGCGAAGCAAAGCCGCAGGGCGCAAGGCAGCTTGTCGCGGTTTCGATCCCCAGTTCTTCGTGCAGTTCACGGACCAGTGCCGCTTCCGGGCTTTCCAGTGGTTCCACCTTGCCGCCTGGAAACTCCCACAGTCCGGCCATGTCGCGCCCGGCCGGCCGGTCTGCCACCAGGATGCGGCCATCGCCATCGACCAGCACCGCGCACGACACCAGAAGCTGCGGCAGCGCGCGCGGTGCCGGGGCGGCGCCGGGGCAGGGGTCGAATTCAGTTGGCAATGATCTTCAGACGCTCGCCCGGCGTGACGGCGCCACCGGTGATACCGTTCAGGGCCAGAAAGCTCTGCACGCGGTTATAGGGCGCAGACATGCGGGCGGCGAGGCTTTGTGCCGTATCGGCCGGGCCGACCGCCACGATGCGGATGTGCCGCCCGCGTGAGGCAGCCTCGATTTCGGACGGAGTCAACCGGCGGAACGATGCGATCATCTGGTCGAACTGCGCCCCCTTGCCGGCGGGCGCCATGGTCTGCACCAGCCATGCCTCGGATGGGCCGGCGCGAAAGACGCTTAGGCCGACATCGAGCTGCTGGCCGTTGCTGGCCGAAAGCCGCGCCTGCGATGTGGCGGCATCGAACTGGTCGATCCGGCGCTCGGTAAAGCCTGCGCGCGGCACACCACCGGCGATATTCTGCCACGCCTGTTGCAGCACGTCGCGCAATGTCTGCCCGGGTTGCAGCGCGACACCGGTGAACTGGAAGCGCGAACCGTCGCGCCCCTTGCCGGTGACGGCGCCGGGGCTGTTCTGCAAGGTGAAACCCGGCGGTGCGTCGAAGCCCAGGCGCAGGGCCGCATGCCGGAAGCTCGGGCCGCTGATGACGCCCTGATCGGGGGCGTCGCCGAAGGTCATGCCGTCGATCGCGGCCAGAAATGCGGCGCGGTTGGTGGCGCCCGTGCGGCCGGTTCGCGCTGCCTGCGCCGCCACCCGCTGCACCCGGTCGGCGGTGACGGGGTGCGTCGAGAAGATCGAACCGATGCCCCGGTCCTCGTAGGTCTGGCGCCCCTCGACCGCGCCAACCCGGTCGAGTGCTGCCAGCATCGAAGCCGCCGCGCGCGGGTCATAGCCGGCGGCGATCGCATAGCGCATGCCCAGCGTGTCGGCCTCGTTTTCCTGTCCGCGCGAATAGCCGGCGATCAAGGCACCGGCGCCGTTGTTCACCAGGCTTGCGGCCTGCCCGCCCAGCAGGATCGCCGCTGCAATCGATCCCAGTGCGCCGATCGTTGCGCGGCTGCTGCGCTTGTCGGAATGGCGGGCGGCTACGTGGCCGGCCTCGTGGCCCAGCACGGCTGCAAGCTCGGCCTCGCTGTTGATCATCGCCAGCAGGCCGCGGGTGATATAAAGATAGCCGCCCGGCGTCGCCATGGCGTTCGGGACCGGCGAATTGAGCACGGTTACATGCCAGTCTGTTGCGCGTGAACCCGGCACCGACGCCATGGCTACCCTGGTGCCGACCTTTGCCACATAGGCGGAAAGCGGCCCATCTACGGCGCCGCCGAATTCCTGAAGGATCTGCTTGTAGCCTTCGGCGCCCACCTGCCTGTCGCGCGCAGACAAGCCTGCCAGCGCCTGCGATCCCTGGGCATTGGCGGCATCGGGCGCAACCGCCGGGAATGCCGTCAACAGCAGCGCTGCTGCCAGCGCCAGTGTTCCATGCCGGTTGCGCTGTGGCTGCATCAGCACCGCCCCGTCAGCAGGCCCTTGCAAAGGCAAGGAAGCGTTTGCGGCGATCCTTTTTCAGTTGATCGGGCGGCAGCTTGTCGAGGTCGTGCAGGGCCGCATCGATCGCATCGGCGATCAGCGCGACTGCGGCATCGGGCGCGCGATGGGCGCCGCCCGCCGGTTCCGGCACGACAGCATCGATCACGCCCAGTTCGGCCAGATCCTGCGCTGCGATCCGCATCGCGGCTGCCGCTTCGGGCGCTTTTGCCGCATCGCGCCACAGGATCGACGCGCACCCTTCCGGCGAGATCACGCCATAGATCGCATGTTCCAGCATCAGGACACGGTTGCCGGCAGCAATGGCAACGGCGCCGCCAGACCCCCCTTCGCCGATGATGACCGAGACCATCGGCACCTCGGCTTCGAGGCAGGCTTCCGTCGAACGGGCGATGGCTTCGGCCTGCCCGCGTTCTTCGGCGTCGATTCCCGGATAGGCGCCCGAAGTATCGACGATCGAGACGATCGGCAGCCGGAACCGGCTGGCCATGCGCATCAGTCGGGCGGCCTTGCGATAGCCTTCGGGCTTGGCCATCCCGAAATTGCGTGCAACGCGGCTGGCTGTGTCGTGGCCCTTTTCCTGCCCGATCAGCATGACCGCGCGGCCACGGAACCGGGCCGGCCCGCCCAGAATCGCCACATCGTCGCCGAACACGCGATCACCGGCAAGCGGCGTCCATTCGTCGAAGATCTGGTGGGCGATCTTCAGGAAGCGGGGCCTGTCGGGGTGGCGGGCGACCTGCGCCTTCTGCCAGGGCGTCAGGCGGCCATAGATATCGGCCAGCAGCTTGTCGCGCTTGGCTTCTGCCTGCTGCCGGGCGGCCGCACGGGCGGGTTCTGCCGGCATGGCGGCGATTTCCGCATCCAGTGCGGCGACGGGTTTTTCGAAGTCCAGGATCTGGGCCATGTTTGTGTCAGTTGGTCAGACGCGCCGATAAATCAAGCGCCATACGCTATGACCAAGCGCACGGGCCTTCTGCGCGAAGCGGGTGTCGGGCCAGTCCTCGGGGATTTCCTCCCAGTCGTGCGGGGATCGGGCGGTCCAGGCAAAGGCCTTCTGGTGCTGCATCACGGCAAGCGTATGGCGCATATAGCCGACATGGTCGGTTGCGATCCGCAACTGGCCGCCGGGCTTCAGTTTTGCAGCCACCAGAGCCAGCGGCCCGGCGTTCACGAATCGGCGCTTGCCGTGCCGTGCCTTGGGCCACGGATCCGGATGCAGCAGATACAGCGCGTCGAGCGATGCATCCGGCAGCCGTTCCAGCACATCGAGCGCATCGCCCCGATGGATACGGACATTTTCCAGCCCGTGCGCCTCGACTTCAGCGAGAAGCCCCGCCACGCCGTTCAGATAGGGTTCGGCGCCGATGAACCCCCGGTCTGGTGCGCGTGCTGCCTGAAACGCCAGATGCTCGCCCTTGCCGAACCCCACTTCAAAGCTGATCGGGCGGTCGTCGCCGAACAGGCGGCGGGCATCAAGCGGGCCTTCGGCGGGAACGGCAAGGCCGGGCAGCAGCGTATCGACCAGCGCCTGCGCGTTGGCGCGCAGCGGGTGGCCCTGCGCACGGCCATAAAGGCGGCGGATGGAAAGCGGGTCGGGGGTGTTCACGCATGCCGTCTAGGGCGTGGGCGGAGCCTGTGCAACGCCTTCGCGTTCAGGTTCGCCCGCGCGGGAAATGTGCGATCTCGCCCGGAATGCGGACCCAGTGGTGCATGGACTGTTCCCACACGGATCGGGCGGGGGCCGGATAATCCGGGTCGGCGATGGCGCCGACGGCTACGCCGATCATCTCGGGGTGTTTTTCCGTTCGCGCATAAACGGTTGAACCGCACCGGGGGCAGAAAAAGGTTTCGAACCGGTTGCCCTCGTCGGTCGGCCGCTCGAACCGGGTGGCGCCGCCGTTGATCGCAAGTTCGGCCGCCGGGTAATAGGCCAGCACTCCGAACGGCGAACCGCTGCGGCGCTGGCAGGCGATGCAGTGGCACGCCACCACGGCCTCGGCCGGGCCGGGAAGATCGATGGTCAAACCGCCGCACTGGCACTGTGCCCGCATTTCCCGCCCTTTCCCTGATGCGCGTGGTCAGTGGCCGATCGCCACCTTCCAGTCTGTATGCGCGAGGCCCAGCATCGGCTTCAGCCGGGTCGTCTGCCGCGCCCATGCGGCCCGTTGCGCGGCCGTCGCTCCGGCCAGGTCACACACTGTCTGCGCCGCCAGTTCGGTGAAGCAGTCGAACTCGGCCAGTGCGAAATCCCCATAATTGCGGTGCAGATCGACAAGGTCGGCGACCTGTGTCGTCACCCAGTGGGCGTTGCCGGCCAGCCCGTGCAGCAGTTGCAGCGTTTCATCGGTCATCCGCCGGGAACTGGCATCGAACGCCAGAAACTCGCGTCGTCGATCGGGGAAACGGGCGAAGAAACGCTCGAACAGGGTCAATCGCAATTCGTCCTCGCGTCCGTCGAGGGCAAGAAGGGTCTGCTCTATCAAGTCGAGATCGTCCATCGTTCCTCCCTTTGCGATCGCCGGTTGCTGTCCCTCTCAGTCCGGTTCGATGATATGATCTTCAAGATCGATGCTGGCGTCCACCTCCGAGATGGTCCAGCCCCGCACGGACGCGCCCACTTCATGCACGGCCTCGCGGTCGTTGCAGATAAGGTGGTGCCAGGCCGGAAGCGGCAGCCCTTCATCGACGCGGCGATAAGCGCATGTCGCGGGCAGCCATTCCAGCTTTGAAACCAGATCCGGCCGCAGTTGCACGCAGTCGGGCACGAATGTCCGCCTGTGGCGATAGTCGCTGCACTGGCCGCTGTGGCGGTCGAGCAGCCGGCAGGCGACGTTGGTGCGAAAAATGCGGCCGGTTTCCTCATCCTCGAGCTTGTGCAGGCAGCATTTGCCGCAACCGTCGCACAGCGCTTCCCATTCTGTGCGCGACAGTTCAGCAAGCTTGAAATGCTCCCAGAATTTCGGGCGGAGGTCAGCCAAGGAATCGCTCGAGCATGGCCGCCAGACTTTCGGGCGTCGCCGTCGAACTGGCCAGAAACTCGACCGGGCGGCCCTGTTCGTCCAGCAGGTAGAACATGGCCTGATGGTCCATGGTATAGCTTCCGGGCGTCGCGCCCGGCACCTTTACCGCATAGATGCGCAGCGCCTTCAGTGCCGCATCGACCTGTTCGCGGCTGCCCGTCAGCCCCAGGATCTGCGGATGGAAATTGGCCGTGAATTCGGCGAGAGCGGCAGGTGTGTCGCGCTCGGGGTCGATCGTCAGGAACAGCGGTTGCAGCCGGGCGGCGGCATCGGGATGCTTTTCCTCGAACAGGCGAAGGCCCGCGGCCATGGTTGCGGTGTCGGTCGGGCATATGTCGGGGCAGAAGGTATAGCCGAAATACATCAGCCGCCATTTGCCGTCGAAGCTTTCCGAGGTGACTGCCCTGCCGGTTTCGTCGATCAGGTTGAACGTGCCGCTGACGCCGCTGTTCGAGAGGTTGCCCTGCGGCCCCCGCGACGCGGGCATCAGCCAGAACAGGGCGCCGGCTGCCAGCAGCAGCACGAGCGGCACGAGTAGAAGTGGCAGGCGGGATTTGCTTTGCGGGCTGTTCATGCCATGCCCATATCGATTATCGCACCCGGATGCGAGCCGCGAGCGAATGCGGCATGACCCTTGGATGAAAGCGGGGACGGCGAATGAAAGACATGATGGCGAGGGGCGGCTGGCTGGCAGCAGTCATGATCGCCTGCACCGCACCGGCGGCAGCGCAGTTCTCGGATGGCTATAATTTTCTGAAGGCCGTGCGCGATCGCGACGTGAACAAGGCCAAGACGCTGATCGACAAGCCGGGCAGCACAATCATCAATTCCCGCGACGGAGACAGCGGCGAAACCGCGCTGATGATCACGCTGAAGCGCCGGGACGCGCCGTGGACGGCGTTCCTGCTGCAGAACGGGGCCGACCCCAACCTGAAAGACAGCGAAGGCAACACCCCGCTGATCGTGGCGGCGATGAACACATTCCCGGACGGGGTGCGGCTGATGCTTGCCGGCAAGGCGCATGTCGATGCGACCAACGGCAGGGGCGAAACTGCGCTGATCAAGGCAGTGCAGATGAAGGACGCCGACACCGCCCGGCTGCTGCTGTCGGCCGGTGCCAACCCCGACCGGGCCGACAGTCTGGCGGGGATGTCGGCGCGCGAATATGCCGCCCGCGATGTGCGATCCGGGCCGCTTGCCAAGCTGATGGAGGATGCCCCGAAAAAGGCCGAGCGGCCGGTAATGGGGCCGCGCTGACAGTGGGGCTGAACTGACGAACATGCCGCAAAAGGCCGAAGCGCCGCCGCCCGACGGTTCGCTGGCGCGGATCGACAGCGCGCGTGCGCGCGTCCTCGTCGATCTGCTGGTTCCGGGCGTCCGCGTCGGCACGCTGGTGCGGCTGCGCTGGATGGCGATCGCCGGGCAGTTGCTGGCCCTGCTGCTGATCGGGCTGGGGTTCGGTTTTCCGATCCCGTGGCCCGAGGCGCTGGCGATCGTCGGTGTGCTGGCCGCGTTGAACCTGCGACACTCGTGGGACGCGCGCCGTCACGACCGGATCGGTGGCCGGGCGGCGCTGGTGCAGCTTGCGATCGACCTGTTGCAGCTTGCAGTGCTGCTGTTCCTGACGGGCGGGCTTTCCAACCCGTTCTCGTTGCTGCTGCTCGTGCCGCTGACGATTGCCGCAACGCTGCTTTCGGCACGGGAAACGGCGACACTGGTGCTGGGGGCGCTGGTGCTGCTGGTCGGGCTATGGTTCTGGCATCTGCCGCTTCCGTGGCTTCCCGGAGAGGAACTGGTGCTGCCGCCGCTGTTCAGGTTCGGTATCCTGATTGCGATCGGGTGCGGGATGCTGTTCCTCAGCTTCTATGCGTGGCAGGTTTCCGCCGAAGGGCGGCGCCGGCAGGCAGCGCTGGTGGCGACGCAGGCCGCGCTTGAACGCGAAACGCGGATGGGGGCGCTTGGCTCGCTTGCCGCTGCTGCCGCCCATGAACTGGGCGGGCCGCTCGGCACGATCACCCTGATTGCCCGCGACCTGGAAAAGGCGCTGGCGAACGATCCGGAGTTCGGCCCGGATGTATCGCTGCTCAACCAGGAAGTGCGGAGAAGCCGGGAAATCCTGACCGGCATCTCCGAGCGGGCGGAGGCCGAACA
>NZ_DBNHFX010000168.1:0-6961 GCF_057137845.1 Sandaracinobacteroides sp.
TAGCCAATGGATTGATTGATGCAATATGTCCGGACAAGCGGCTTGTGATTTTGTTATGAAAGTGCGACAAATCGGCAACGGCTGCGGATGCGGCGAACGCGGAGCTTGAGGGGGGTTCGATGCGGCACAATCTGATCGCGATCGCTGTTGCGGCGGCGCTGGCATGGCCGGGGGCCACGATGGCGGCCGAGCCTGACGGCGCCGAGGTGCTGCGGCTGGCCGCCGAAGCGCATGGCGGCGCGGACTGGGCCGGCGTTCGCACGCTGGTGCTGGAAGGGCATGCGGTGTTTTATGCACCCGACCGCCCGCAGCCGGCCAGCAAGGCCGACGACTATCGTATGTGGCGGGTGTTCGACCCTTCCCGCAGCAGCGCCCACGAGGCCGAGGGCAAGGTGCGCATCACCGCCCGGATGGATGGCCGCGTGCTGTTCGATGTCGGCTTCGACGGCACCACCACATGGACGGAAAAGGGCATAACGCCGCCTGCCGAAGCAGCGAAGTTCTGGGCGTCGAACTTCGGCTTCGGCATCGTCCGCCATGCGGCGGATCCGGGCTTCAAGGCGGTGCGTGCGCCGGATTCCGTGGTCGACGGGCACCCGGTCTGGATGGTGCGGCTGACCGATCCGAAGGGTACGGAAACGCTGTTCGGGGTCGACCGCGCCAGCCATGCGATCCGCTACATGGGGTTCGCCACCCCGCGCGGCTGGCATGAACGCCGTTACGACGATTTCGAGAAACTGGCGGCGCCGCGCTGGCTGCAGGCGCGCCACGTGACATTAACCTATAACGGCGTGAAGCAGAACGAGGTGTTCTGGACACGCACGCAGGTGAATGTGGCGGTCGATCCGTCGCTGTTCACGCCGCCCGCGCGCTGACGCGGGCGGCGCTTCGTTTTGGCCTATTTCCAGGTCCGCTTGTCCTTCAGATAGCGGGCGGCGTCCTCCAGCGAGGAGGGCTGGTAGGGCGTGTAGAGGTTGGGCGGGTAGGGCGCGACATAGGCGTCGAGCACGTCGCGCCAGACGGCCGGGTGCATCGTCGGCTGGCGGTGGCTGGCGCGATAGCTTTCGATCGGGATGCGGGCCATCACCAGTTGTTCGTTCGGAGAACGGGCTGCCGCCATCGGCTGGCCATCCGGCCCGTAGATGGTGGTGCCGCCAGCGCCGGTGTCCTCGAAATAGGGAGAGCCGGGTGAAATCGCATTGTTCACGACCGTGGTGTACACCCGGTTGTAGAGTGATGTCGCGGCGATGTCGGTCGGGTTGAAGCCGCCGGTCGCGGTGCGCAGGATCACTTCGGCGCCCTTGATCGCCATGGCGCGGAACAGTTCCGGTTCGTTCTGCGCCGAGCTCATGGAGAAATTGCCCAGTGGCGTGCGGACGACCGGCAGCACCGCGTCGCGGCCATACATTTCGACATAGCGGTCGAGCACGTCGTAGACGGTGGTGGTGAACAGTTCGACCTGGCCGCCGAATGCGCCCTTGATGTTGCGCACCTTCCATTCCCGCGCGAGGATTGCGCCGTCCGGGCCGATCATGGTGGTGATCGAAAGCGCATGGCCCGGCCAGTCCGGATCGCGCGCGTAGGAGCCGAACACCAGATAGCATTTATGTTCGCGCGCCTTTTTCGACAGCGCTTCGGTTTCCTCTCCGGGGATGTCGATGGCGACTTTCAGCGTGTCTTCGCGGTTCCAGCCCATGCCGAAGCCGGTGATCGGAAACTCGTGGAACTGGATCAGGTCGGGCGACGGGCCAAAGCCGAACGAGGCGTCGATCAGGCCGATCATGTGCTTCAGATTCTCGGCCCGGCTGGCCTTCACGCGCGAGAGATCGACCGGGATCACCCGCGATTGCGCGGCCCCCAGCGTCCACGCCGGTTTGGCCAGCGGCACCACCGGATAGCGGCCGTTCGGATCGACGTGGAGCGGCGCCTTTTCCGCACCGGCGGCGCTGGCGGATGTGGCGATCGCGGCGGCGGCACCCACAGCGCCGGCCGCGCCCAGCAACGCGCGCCGTGAAATGTCTGTCATCTGGTCCTCTCCCGACTTGTCAAAAGTTGTCCGGACAGGATGGCAGCGGGGGGCTTGGCCTGCAAGCCCCTTCAGGGGGCGCAGTCGATGCAGAGCGTCGCCATCGGCAGGGCGTTCAGCCGGGCCGGGGCGATATCGGTGCCGCAGTTGGCGCAGACGCCATAATTGCCATCGGCAATCCGTTGCAGCGCGGCGCGGATGTCGCGGCCTTCGTCGACGCGCACCGCCTCGAGACCTTCTGCGGTGTCGATGTCCTCGATCTGCTTGGCCTGTTCCTCGAAATCGGCGTCGAGCGACTGGGTTGCCTCGCGTTCGAGCTTTTCCACCTCTTGTCCCAGATCATGCAGCCGCGCCTCGAGGCGGGCCTTCAGGGTGGCGAGGTCGGCGGCAGCGATCATGGTGCACACTCCTTCACTGGGGGCGATGGGGCCAGGTCCGAGGGTGGGCCGCAGCCGCACATAGGTCAAGCGGAACCGTGCCAGGCGCGGAAAAAGCATGTGGTGAGAATTGCCAATTAGTTAGTGAAGTATCCCATTCATATGCAATTCATTCATCGTGCATACAGATCGATTGATCGCCGAAAACATTTAACACCTTGATAAAACGCCATTTCATTTTTTCGATCAAGGTTGGCACGGCAGATGCAATGCCCCCTGCATCAACCCGAGTGCAGGAGAACGACGATGACCAGCTTTCAAACCAACAGCAACCTCAACACCGCCATGCTTGCCATTGTGGCCAGCGCGATTTCCCTTTCCTTCCTGTCGGTTCCGGTGAAGGCCGCCAGCGAGCCGGTATCCTTTGCCAAGGTCAGCCTTGCTTCGCATTCCGGCCGCAGCGCCGTCGATCATCGCCTCGAAGCAGCGGCCGAACGGGTCTGCGCGGCGGGCGGTCTCGACCGGCACAGCCTGGTGGAAATGAAGGACTATCAGGCCTGCGTGACCGGCACCCTGGCCAAGGCCCGCGCCGACCTTGCGGCGGTGCGCACCGAAACCCAGATGGCTTCGCGCTGAGCCATCCATCCAGACGCAATCCGCCGGGGTTATCCCCTCTCTCTCCCGGCGGGTGCTGCCCCGGTGGCCGAACAGTCCTCGGCCACCGGGGCTTCCCTTTGGGTGGTTTTGCAAAGGCGGCCCCATGGTGGCAGGGTGCAGCCCCAGCCAGCAACAGCCGAAGGAGAGAGGGCCATGCCAGCCGATGGCGTTACCGACAATCAGGCGAAGCGCCGCTATGAACTGGTGGTCGATGGAACCACTGCCTATGCGGAATATGTGCTGGTGGATGGCAGCATCACCTTCACCCATACCATCATGCCGGAAGCCCTTGGCGGGCGCGGCATCGGCGGCCGGCTGGTGAACGCTGCACTGGATGACGCCGAAGCGCGCGGGCTGAAGATCGTGCCGGAATGCTCGTTCGTGGCGAAGATGGTCGAACGGCGCAGCCGCCGCTGACGCGGGGCTGGCCCCGGCCTGTCATCCCCGGCGAAGCAGCGGCCCGAGATAGTGGCCGGTGAAGCTGGCAGGGGTTTCGGCTACCATTTCCGGCGTTCCCGCAGCCACGATCGAACCGCCGCCCGATCCCCCTTCGGGGCCGAGATCCAGCACCCAGTCGGCGGTCTTGATGACTTCGAGGTTGTGCTCGATCACCACCACGCTGTTGCCCTGATCGACCAGTGCATGCAGCACTTCCAGCAGCTTGCGCACATCCTCGAAGTGGAGACCGGTGGTCGGCTCGTCGAGGATGTATAGTGTGCGCCCGGTGGCGCGGCGCGACAGTTCCTTCGCCAGCTTCACCCGCTGCGCTTCGCCGCCGGACAGGGTGGTTGCCTGCTGGCCGACGCGGACATAGCCCAGCCCCACTTCTTCCAGCATGCGCAGCCGGTCGCGGATCGGGGGGACTGCGTCGAACAGCTTCACCGCGTCGGTGACGGTCATGTCCAGAACGTCGGCGATCGAGTGGCCCTTGTGGTGCACTTCCAGCGTTTCGCGGTTGTAGCGTCGGCCGCTGCACTGGTCGCAGGTGACATAGACATCGGGCAGGAAGTGCATTTCGATCTTCAGCACGCCGTCGCCCTGGCAGGCCTCGCAGCGGCCGCCCTTTACGTTGAAGCTGAAGCGGCCCGGCTTGTAGCCGCGCGCCTTGGCTTCGGGCAGCCCGGCAAACCAGTCGCGGATATGGGTGAAGGCGCCGGTATAAGTGGCCGGGTTCGAGCGCGGCGTGCGTCCGATCGGCGACTGGTCGATGTCGATCACCTTGTCGAGCTGTTCGAGGCCCTCGATCGCATCGTGCGGCCCGGCGTGCTGCCGGGCGCCGTTCAGCATCCGCGCGGCGGCGGGATACAGCGTATCGACGACGAGGCTGGATTTTCCCGATCCGGAAACCCCGGTGATGCAGGTGAAGGTGCCGAGCGGAAAGCTGGCGTCGACGTTGCGAAGATTGTTGGCCCGCGCGCCGCTGATCCGCAGCATCTGGCCGTTGCCGGGGCGCCGGGTATCGGGCAGCGGCACCTTGCGGCGCCCGGAAAGATAGGCGCCGGTCAGGCTGTCGGCCGAGGCGAGGATATCATCCAGCGTGCCCTGCGCGACGATTTCGCCGCCCTGTTCGCCCGCACCCGGGCCCATGTCGACCACATGGTCGGCGGTGCGGATGGCGTCTTCGTCGTGCTCGACCACGAGGACGGTGTTGCCGAGGTCGCGCAGGCGCTTCAGCGTTTCCAGCAGCCGGTCGTTGTCGCGCTGGTGCAGGCCGATCGACGGTTCATCCAGCACATAGAGCACGCCCGAAAGGCCGCTGCCGATCTGCGAGGCAAGGCGGATGCGCTGGCTTTCGCCGCCGGAAAGCGTGCCCGACGCCCGGTCCAGCCCGAGGTAGCCGAGGCCGACATCGACGAGGAAGCCGAGGCGTTCGTTGATCTCTTTCAGGATGCGGGTGGCGATCTCGCGCTGCTTGGGGTTCAGCGCCGCATCCAGCCCGAGGAACCATTGTGCGGCTTCCGCGACCGGACGGGCGGTTGCGTCGCTGATGGTTTCCCCGCCGACCTTTACGGCCAGCGCCTCGGGCCGCAGCCTTTTGCCTTCGCACACTTCGCAGGGCGCACTTGCCTGATAGCGTGCCAGTTCCTCGCGCATCCATGCGGATTCTGTTTCGCGCATCCGCTTGTCGAGGTTGGCGATGACGCCGTCGAACGGCTTCATCACCTCATAGCGTTTGCGCCCGTCCTCGAACACGAGGGGGATCGCCTGGCCGCCGGTGCCCGACAGGATCGCCTCACGCGTGGGGGCGGGAAGTTCGGCCCATGGGGTGTCCATGCTGCCGCCAAGCGCCGCCACCACCGACGACAGCACCTGCATGTAATAGGGCGAGGGCGGCGACGACTTCGCCCATGGCGCGACCGCCCCCTGTTTCACCGAAAGCTGTTCGTTCGGCACCACCAGTTCAGGCGCGAAAAACAGCTTTTCGCCAAGCCCGTTGCAGGCCGGGCAGGCGCCTTGCGGGGCGTTGAAGGAAAACAGCCGGGGCTCGATTTCGGGGAGGGTGAACCCCGATACCGGGCAGGCGAACTTTTCCGAAAAGGTGATCGGCTCTCCGCCGTCGGCCGGCTGCACGACGGCAATGCCTTCGGCCAGTTTCAGCGCCGTTTCAAAGCTTTCGGCCAGACGCCCGGCGATATCGGGCCGGACCACCAGCCGGTCGACGACCACGTCGATGTCGTGCTTCAGCTTGCGGTCTAGGGCGGGGGCTTCTTCGATGTCGACGACGTCGCCGTTGACGCGCAGCCGCTGGAAGCCGGCTTTTTTCCACTCGGCGATTTCGCGCCGGTATTCGCCCTTGCGGCCGCGCACCACCGGCGCCAGCAGCATCAGTCGGGTGCCTTCGGGCAGGGCCAGCACCCGGTCGACCATCTGGCTGACGGTCTGCGCGCTGATCGGCAGGCCTGTTGCCGGGCTGTAGGGGATGCCGGCGCGCGCCCACAGCAGGCGCATGTAATCGTAGATTTCGGTGACGGTTGCCACCGTTGAACGGGGGTTGCGGCTGGTGGTTTTCTGTTCGATCGAAATCGCCGGGGAAAGCCCTTCGATGTGATCGACATCGGGTTTCTGCATCAGTTCGAGGAACTGGCGGGCATAGGCGGAAAGCGATTCCACATAGCGGCGCTGGCCTTCGGCGTAGATGGTATCGAAGGCGAGGCTGGATTTCCCCGAACCGGAAAGCCCGGTGATGACGATCAGCCGGTCGCGCGGCAAATCGATCGAGATGTCTTTCAGATTATGTTCGCGCGCGCCGCGGACGGAAATCCTGGTCAGCATGGGCAGGGTTCTAGCTATGTTCCTGCCACACGAAAAGGGGCGTTGCGCGCGAATTCGCGCTTTCATGGAATAGGGCGTTAATTTCTGTCAGGCTCTAGAATCGTGAGCTACACCAGTAGCAAAGGGAAGCTGCAATGGAGATCGCGGAAATGAAGCTATACGTGCACCTGTCGTATCCGTTGCCGTCAAGCCGTGCCTTGGCTTTGGACAACGATGAGAACAGCAGGCCCACGCCATGGCGATCGCTCGTATGACCATCGGCGGATACGTTGGATTCGCTTGCTACTAGTTAGCAAACAGGTAAAGTGGCTCTGTAAGTTCGTTCATGGGGAATGAGCGCGCATTAGGGGAAGATCAAAGCTAAGATCACAATACAATTTTTCGCAATATTGCCAATAAATATTCTGACAAATATGGCGGGCCAGTCGCTTGAATCTATGCTAAATGAAAATATATCGACCAAGCTTAGCAAGTAGGGAGCAAGGCGTCATGCATTTGGATACCAGTGCAGAACTGATGGCACGTATTGTGGCATCGATAGTGCCGGTACGGGATGCTATTCCGCTTCGACAGGTGCTGGCCGAGGATTTTCCGCGTGATTGTATGCACCTGCCAATTGCTGGAGGTT
>NZ_DBNHFX010000169.1:0-3320 GCF_057137845.1 Sandaracinobacteroides sp.
AACAGCGGTTCCTGGGCGGTGCTGGCGCAGTTTCTGGGGCAGGCGGTTTCACGCGCGCTCGGGGCATCCGGAACCCCGGCCCGCGTCGCCGATGCGCCCCCCGCTGCGATGGCGATCGCGCAGGCTCAGGTGCCGCAGCTTCTGCTCGATCTCGATTTCGAAGATGTGGGCTGCCTGCTCGGGTTACGGGTGCCGCTGCCATGCGTTCCGGCACCGCCGCCCGATCCGGCCCTGTGGCGCCGCCGCACCCGCGAACGCGCGCTCGATCTGCTGCTTCCCGTCACGCTCAGGGTTGCGCGGCTGCCGTTGCCGCTGGGCGATGTTTCCGCCTTGCAGCCGGGCGACATCCTCCCCCTCGAACACCCCCGCGACGTCGACCTGATGGTTGGCGGCCAGTCGTTCGCGCGCATCGCCGCAGACCGGCTCGCTTCCTCCACGACCGGACCAGAAGAACAACCATGAACGCAGTCCCCCCGCCGGAGTTCAATGCACGCACGCAGCGCGCCGGAAGTGCGGCCGCAGAAGCCGATACCGGCAGTGTCCGCATCGAGTTCGACGACTGGTCGGAACAGGATCGGCCACAGGAACACGGGCCGGAAGAAGATCAAACAGCCACCGCAGCCCCGGTTGAACCTGCACCAGCCTTCGGCACCGACCCGTCGGCACAACCGGCACCCGCCCGACCGTTTTCCGCCGATCTTTCGTCGGACAGCGGCCGGGGGGCAGGCGGCGACACATCGCCACGCATCGGCGCCATACCGCCGCAACTCGCCGCGATCGAGGTGATGCTGTCGGTCGAAGTCGGCAGCCGCAAGGTTCCTTTGCGTGAACTGATGGAAGTCGATCCCGGCCAGCTCTTCACCCTCGACAGCATGGCGAACGAACCGGTGCTGGTGCTGGCCAACGGCCGCCCCTTCGCAAGGGGCGAGATCGTCACCATGGGCGAGCGTTTCGGCATCCGCCTCCTCGACATTCTGGCCGGAGGGGGCAACTGATGCTCGCCGAATTCGCCTGGCGCCTGGCGGTTGCGCTGCCCCTCGTCTGCCTGCTGGCGGCCGCACTGCTGCTGGCGGCAAAGCGCGGCTGGCTGCCTTTGCCGCCGCACATCGGCACGCGTCGCGCGGCGCCCGCCCGCCCGCCGGGCGAAGCGGCGCTTGCCATTGCCTCCACCGTCGCCGTCTCGCCAGGGGTCAGGCTGGCGCATGTGCGTTTCCTCGATCGCGACCTGCTGGTCGGCGTCGCCGGGCAATCCTTCACGCTGCTGGCCGACGCGAACGAACCGCCCACCCCCCGCGAGGAAGGCCGATGAATCGCTCCCACCTCCCCCGGTTGCGGCCACTGCACCTGCGCGATCTGCTGTGGTTTGCGGCTGGTCTCGTCGCGCTGCTGCTCGCTGCTGCGCCTGCGCTTGCCGCCGAACCGGGCGGGCCGCCACCGTCGGCGCTGGGCGGCCTGATCGCACTGGCGGGCGGCGAACGGGCAACGCCGTTTTCGCTGTCGCTGCAGGTGCTGCTGCTGATGACGCTGCTGGCGCTGCTGCCGTCGGTGCTGCTGATGATGACGGCGTTTGTCCGCATCATGGTGGTGCTGGCGATCCTGCGGCAGGCGATCGGCTTGCAGCAGGCGCCGCCGAACCAGTTGCTGGTGGGCCTTTCGCTGTTCCTGACCTTCTTCGTGATGCAGCCGACGCTGAACCAGATCAACCATGCAGCGCTGCAACCCTTCGTCGCCGACCAGTTGCCGGCCGAGCAGGCGATCGCGCGGGCAGGTGATGTTCTGCACGGCTTCATGCTGAAGAACACCCGCAAGGCGGATCTGCGGCTGTTCTCGGAAATCGCAGGCGCCGGCGCCTATGCCAGCCCGCGCGACGTGCCGATGCGGGTGCTGATGCCCGCATTCGCCACTTCGGAACTGAAAACCGCGTTTCAGATCGGTATTCTGGTGTTTCTGCCGTTTCTGGTGATCGATCTGGTCGTCGCCAGCGTGCTGATGGCGCTGGGGATGATGATGGTGTCGCCGGTGATGATCGCGCTGCCGTTCAAGCTGATGCTGTTCGTCGCCATCGACGGCTGGGCGCTGGTGACGGCATCGCTCGTCCAAAGCTTTGCCGCCTGACCCGATGGCCGAGGCTTTGCTCCACGATCATGCCGCGCGCGCACTATGGGTGTTGATCCTTGCGGTGCTGCCGGCTCTGATACCGGCGCTGGTGATCGGTCTGGTGATCGGGCTGCTGCAGGCCGCAACCTCGATCCAGGAGGCGACGCTTACCTTCGTGCCGAAACTGATCGGCGTGTTTCTGGCGCTGATGCTGTTCGGGTCGATCTCCGGCGGGCTGCTGGTGGACTTCGCGCGCGAAACCATGGCGGCGATCCCGGCGATGGCGCGCTGACCGGCGTGGAAGCGGTGTTCACCGCATCGCCCGAACAGGGGTTGCAGGCGATGCTGTTCGCGTCGCTCAGGTGTGGCTCGATGCTGGCGCTGCTGCCGGCGCTGGGCGGCCAGTTGATCCCGCTCAGGGTGCGGATCGGCCTTTCCGGCGCATTCGGCCTGCTGGTTCTGGGGGGCGCGCACCCGCCGCAAATCCCGGCCGACATGCTGAGCCTTGCCGGCCTCGCGGCAGTTGCGGGCGAACTGCTGATCGGTGCGGTCGTGGCGCTGGCGCTCCATGCTGCGTTTGCCGCTGCCCTGCTGGCCGGGGAATGGCTGGCACAGGCGATGGGCATCGGCTTCGCGACGATGGTGGCGCCGGGGGCGCCTGCTCAGCCGGTCGTCTCAGGGCTGATGGCTCTGTTGTGCTGGGCGCTGTTTCTTGGTGGTGGCGGCCATCTGCTGCTGCTGCGCCTCGTCGCGGAAAGCTATGCCGCCATGCCGACAGCGGCAGCCCTGTTCCAGCCTGAGCGACTGCGCGCCATCGTCGGCTGGGGCGGGTTTGCCATCGCGTCCGGCATGATGGCGGCACTGCCGGTCGCGACCGGGCTGCTGCTGGTCAATCTGGCGCTTGCGGTCGCTGCAAGGTCGGCGCCGCAACTCAATCTGTTTTCGGTTGGCTTCCCGCTGATGATGCTGGCCGGCCTTGCCGCGATGCCACCGGCGCTGCCCGGCCTTTCCGCCAGCCTTTCGGCAAGCCTCACCGGTGTGCAGGAACTGGCGGCGGCGGCGCTTCTTGGCTGACGAACCCCCGAAAGACGAGCGTACCGAGGCGCCGACCGCGCACCGCCGCGAGCAGGCGCGCGAAAAGGGCGACCGCCCGGCTTCGCGCGAACTGGCAACGGCGCTTGCCGGGGGCGCAGCGGCGATGTGGCTGTGGGCGGAAGCGCCGC
>NZ_DBNHFX010000170.1:0-3460 GCF_057137845.1 Sandaracinobacteroides sp.
GCCTCCATGAAGGCGTCGGTTACCAGCACGCCATGGTGCAGGTTCAGCGCCTTGCGGTTGAAGTCGCCCGAAGGTTTGCGGATTTCGAGGAACTCCTCGATCTCGGGGTGGGAAATATCCAGGTAGCAGGCAGCCGAACCGCGCCTGAGCGAACCCTGGCTGATGGCAAGTGTCAGGCTGTCCATCACCCTGACGAAGGGAATGATGCCGCTGGTCTTGCCATTGAGGCCGACGGGTTCGCCGATGCCGCGCACATGGCCCCAATAGGTGCCGATGCCCCCCCCGCGCGACGCCAGCCACACATTTTCATTCCATGTGCCGACGATCGCTTCCAGACTGTCAGAGACGGAGTTCAGGTAGCAACTGATCGGCAGGCCGCGCCCGGTGCCGCCGTTCGACAGCACCGGCGTTGCGGGCATGAACCACAGGTTCGAGATATAGTCATACAGACGCTGGGCGTGATCGGCGTCGTCGGCGTAGGCGGCAGCGACGCGCGCGAACAGATCCTGACAGGATTCGCCGGGCAGGAGATAACGGTCTTGCAGGGTGTCGATACCGAACGCTGTCAGCCGCGAATCGCGTGATGCGTCGGTCTTCACGGCAAAGCGCGGCCCATGCGGCGATGACACCGTCGAAATCGGCGCATCCTGCGTGTCCTGCGCGTCGCTGCGCTGAAAATCCATCGTCGTCCCCTCTTGCATTCTGTGGCCCGGTTACACCTGAAACCGGCGGGTTTCGGTGTGCCGATGCTCATCCCCGCCCTGCCCTGGCCGAATCTGCCGCACACAATCCATAGCGCCATGGCATAAGCTTACGCTACTAGGGATAGTGCCAAATCTGCCGAAGCTGGCAAGAGGGCCTGTGCAAAAATCAGCGCCCCCCAGTGCCGAACGGACCTCCCTCGTGGACTGACGGGCGCCGCTTGGCCAGCGCCACTGCCGGCAATACCGGGTTGTCCTGCATTTCATGCACAGGTTTCTGGCGAACTCTGCCCGAACGCACCGGGCTTCCCCATGCGGCCCGCCTTTCGCTACAGCCCTCTCCGGCTGCGCGGACGGGATTTGCGCCACCCCGATTCGGCGCCGGCGGCGACGTGCGTCCCGGCTGCACCACGACACGAGGAGACTGAATACCATGGCCCTGATCCGCAGCGACGATGTGATCGAATCGGTTGCGAACGCCTTGCAGCACATCAGCTATTTCCACCCTGTGGATTATGTCGAAGCGCTGGGGCGGGCCTATGCGCTGGAGGAAAGCCCGGCCGCGAAAGACGCAATCGCCCAGATCCTGACGAACAGCCGTATGTGCGCCGAAGGGCATCGACCCATCTGCCAGGACACCGGCATCGTCGCCGTGTTCGTGAAGGTCGGCATGGGCGTGCAGTGGGACGGCCGGATGACACTGGCGCAGATGATCAACGAGGGCGTACGGCGCGGTTACAACGACCCCGGCAACAAACTGCGCGCCTCGATCGTGGCCGACCCCGCGTTCAGTCGGGTCAACACGCGCGACAACACGCCGGCAGTCGTGCATGTGGAAATGGTCGAGGGCGAACATCTGGAAATTGCACTGGCGGCCAAGGGTGGCGGCTCTGAGAACAAGTCCAAGTTCGCGATGCTGAATCCTTCCGATTCCATTCTCGACTGGGTGGTTAGGACGGTGCCGCTGATGGGCGCTGGCTGGTGCCCGCCCGGAATGCTGGGGATCGGCATCGGCGGCACGGCGGAAAAGGCCATGGTGATGGCCAAGGAATCGCTGATGGCTCCGATCGACATGGCCGAACTGAAACAGCGCGGGCCACAGAACAACATCGAGGAACTGCGGATCCAGATTCACGATGCCGTGAACGCACTGGGTATCGGCGCACAGGGGCTTGGCGGCCTGTCGACTGTGCTCGACGTGAAAATCCTCGACTGCCCCACCCATGCCGCGTCGAAGCCGGTGGCGATGATCCCGAACTGCGCCGCCACAAGGCATGCCCACATTCACCTCGATGGTTCCGGTCCGGCGTGGCTGCCGCAACCCGATCTTTCGCGCTGGCCCAAGGTCGACTGGAAGCCCTCGCCGCAGTCGATCCGGGTCGATCTCGACACGCTGACCCCGGAAGTGATCGCAAACTGGAAGCCGGGCGACCGGCTGCTGCTGAACGGCAAGATGCTGACCGGCCGCGATGCAGCTCACAAGCGCATCGCCGACATGCTGGCAAAGGGCGAGGAACTGCCGATCAGTTTCGCCGGGCGGGTGATCTATTATGTCGGCCCGGTGGATCCCGTCCGCGATGAAGTGGTCGGCCCGGCAGGCCCGACGACGGCCACCCGGATGGACAAGTTCACCGCCATGATGCTGGATCAGGGCCTGCTGGCCATGGTCGGCAAGGCCGAACGCGGCCCCGAGGCGATCGAGGCGATCCGGCAGGCGAAATCCGCCTATCTGATGGCAGTCGGCGGCGCCGCCTATCTGGTGGCGCGCGCCATTCGTTCGGCAAAGGTGCTGGCCTTCGAAGACCTTGGCATGGAAGCCATCTACGAGTTCGAAGTGCAGGACATGCCGGTCACGGTGGCCGTCGATTCGAACGGCACCAGTGTGCACAACACTGCGCCCGCCGAATGGGCGAAGCGGATCGCGGCAAGACAGGCGGAACCGGCCTGAAGCGGCCTGGGGGCACAGCGCCCCCGGCCCGCCACAGTTAACAGTCGTTTGCGGACACGCGACCAGATTTCGGGCAAAGACGAATCACAAGCATTCGAAGTAACGAACTGCTGCAAGGGTCGGAAACCTATGCACATGAACTGGAAAATGCTGGCGCTGGCCAGTGCGATGATGCTGATGTCGTTCCCGGCATCTGCCGCCGAGCTGATCTCGAATGGCGGTTTTGAAACGCCTGCCACCACGACTGCACCGGGAAGCCACGGCAGCTATGCCTATCCCGAAGGCACGATCGGCGGCTGGACCTTTCACAGCGCAGGGCTGATCGACGCCGTGGCGGCAACGCCCTGGTTCGGCGGCAACCCGCCGCAAGGCTATCAGGGCAGCCAGTATGGCTTCGTGCAGGCCATCGGCGCGCTTTCGCAAACCTTCACCGCCGATGCTTCGGGGGCGTTGTCGCTGTCGTGGCTCGATGCCGGCCGGCCGTTCTTCGGCGGCTATGACGGCGACCAGACATATGAAGTGTGGCTGGACAATGGCCTGCTTGGAACCTTTTCCACCTTCAGCGGGCAGCAGTTCACTGCACGCAATGTTTCGGGCGGGAATGTCGTCGCCGGGCAAAGCTATACCCTGACGTTCAAGGGCCTGTCGCAGACCGACAACACCGCGTTCGTCGACGCAGTCAGCGCAAATGTCGCGGCTGCCGTGCCCGAGCCTGCCGCCTGGGCGATGATGGTCGGCGGCTTCGCGCTGATCGGCCTGCGCACCCGCCGCCAGGTCGCGCGCGTTTCGAGCTGATCCGCCGACGCCTGCA
>NZ_DBNHFX010000171.1:0-3556 GCF_057137845.1 Sandaracinobacteroides sp.
GGCTCAAGCTCTGCGTCATTGGCGCGAACCTTCGTTCCCTCGACACTGATCCTGACCGGCAGGCCGTTCAATCCGCTCAGGAACAGCCCTTCGGCCGGAAGCGGCCCGGATGCGTAACTGGCGGGCGGCGACGGCGGCAGGAAGATGTCGGCGACGCTGCGCCCGGTATCCACCGGCGCCGCATCCGACGCATTGCACAACAGCGCGACCGACAGTTTTTCGACCGGGTACCGCGCGAGCCACGCGCGATACCCGCCCGTCGAGCCTGAGTGCGCGACCTCCCGCCGCCCCTTGCGAAGCGCCACCCGCAGACCGGCGGCATATTCCGTTGGCGTGCCATCGTTCAGCACGCCGACGGTTTCCATCATCGCAGTAAATCCGGGGCCAAGCGCATCGTTGTCCAGCGCGGCATTCCAGATCAAGAGGTCGGCGGTCGTCGTCAGCAGGCCGCCATTTCCATAGGCATCTTCGATCGGCTGATCGATCACATAGGCCGCGCCCTCGCGGTCATAGGCAAGCGCCCGGCCCGGAACCACCGTCTGATAGCGTTCGCGCCAACTGCTGTTCTTCATGCCAAGCGGCGCGAAGATGCGCTGCCTGGTGAATTCGGCCAGCGACTGGCCCGAAACCCGCTGGACGATCAGCGCCGCCAGATTGAAGTTGGTGTTGCTGTAGCTGTAGTGCGTGCCAGCGGGAAAGTTCAGCGCCTTCTGCTGTGCCGCCAGCGCCAGCACGTCGTCGTTGCTGGCGACGCGGCTGTTGCGCGGCCATCCAGCCATTCCCGCGACAGATCCCCAGTCCCGCAGGCCGCTGATGTGGCGGATCATCTGCCCGAGCGTAACCTTGTTGCCGTAATCCGGCATTTCCGGCAGGTGGCGGCGAACGTCGTCGTCGAGCGACAGCTTGCCGTCGCGCGCCAGCAACAGGATCGCGGCCGCCGCGAACTGCTTCGAGACGGACCCCGCCTCGTAGATGCTGCCCACTGTGGCCGGGATCGCATGATCGAGGTCGGCCATGCCATAGGCGCGCGACAGCACAGGCTTTCCGGCCTGTGCGACGGCAACCGCGCAACCGGGCGAACCGGTTCCGGTGAACCGCGCGAACAGCTTGTCGACTGCCTGTTCTGTTGTCGTCGCAGCATTGTCCGCGCGCGCGGCGGCGGGCGCGGCGCAGATCGCTGCAAACGCCATGATCCCTGCGCCGAAAGCCATGTTCGTCATTGTGGCATCCCCCCTCTTACCGGCCGGCCGGGCCGGGCCTTCGTCAGCAATGCGCCATCGCGGATCAGGAACTGGCCGCCGACCAGCACATGGCGCATCCCCTTCGACGGTGCGGCGGGCTTCACATAGGTTGCAACCGCGCCCACCGTATCGGGATCGAAAACGATGATGTCGGCGTCGGCTCCGGCCTTGATCCGGCCCTTGCGCTGCATCGCAGGCGCAACCGGCTCCATCAGCCGCGCCGGCAGCAGCGTCGACCGGCGGATCGCTTCGGGCAGGCTTAGCAACCCGCGATCGCGGACATATTCCCCCAGCACCTTGGTGAAGGTGGCGGCGGTGCGCGGGTGCCCCGCAGTGTTGGCGGGCAGCGGCCAGACCGGCTTCGTCAGGTCGTCGGCGCCAACCATGTAGTTTACCGCATCGCTGGCGATGAAACCGTTCTTCAGCAGCACCGCCTGTTCGATCAGTTGGCGATCTTCTGCTATCTTTTCATCAAGATAGTGCACGATGATCCGCGTATCCGGGCTTTGCCGCTGCAATTCGGCCAGCCGTTCGTTGGTGGCCGGGCGTTCGCCGGTCGCCACCACTTCGATGTCGCTGGACTTGATGCCAAGCAGCGGCAGGTTAGCCGGTTGCAGGAACGGCGCGTTGATTCCGGTCGAACCGGCGCCCCAAGGATAGGCTTCGGAAGTGACCGGCACACCATAGGATTGCGCCTTTGCGATCATTCGGTTCAGCCGCCCGATATCGCGCAGGCCGGAACTGTTGATGTGGCAGAGGTGCATCTGCGCGCCAGTCGTTGCAGCGGTTGCGATCACCTCTCCGAATGCTTCCAGTGCGCTGTGCGGGTCGCGCCCGTTCTTCGACCGGACGTGCGTGAACATCGGCACGCTGCGCCTGGCCGCCAGGCTTGCCACTTCCCAATATTCGGTGCGGTTGGTGTCGGTCCAGTATCCAACCGGGGTGCCGACCCCCAGCCCGCCCGCATCGAGGCCTTCTGCCACGCGGGCGACGATAGCCTGCACTTCCGGTTCGGTCGCCAGCCCTTTGGCGCGATCAGCCAGCAGTTCGCGGCGAATGCCGCCCCACGAAACCGAATAGCCATAGTTGATCGGCCGCCCCTCGGCGGCGGCGGCGCGGTAGGTGGCGTCCAGCGGCCATGCGCCGGTTTCCAGTTCCAGCGCAGTCGTCACGCCGTCGAACGCCTGCATCCAGCCGCCGGGGATCGATTGCGCGTGGGAATGGACATCGATGAAGCCCGGCGCAACGACCAGCCCGCTGGCATTGATCCGCACCCGCCCGGCCAGCGGGGATTCGGAAACCGCCTCGATCCGGCCGCCGCGCACACCGACCGAGCGCACGGCATCCAGCCCGCTTTCCGGGTCGATGACGCGGCCGTTCTCGATTACGATGTCGTAGGCGGGCGCCTTGCCGGCCGCAGCATCCCGCGACGCCGCCGTGCTGGTGGCGAACGTTGCAAGCGCCAGTGCTGCAAGGGCTACGGGCGTTCGCCCCGCGATCGACAGGCTCATGATCGGCAACCTCTCCCGGATGTTCGCATGATACTAGCCACATGCACGGCCGCAGCGGCACAGCAAATCGCGCGCCGTGCATAACCTTGCGCTATGCCCGGGCGGCAGGAAGCGCCTTTCGCACGGTCTCGACGAACTGGCGGGCGATCGTCGACAATGGATAATCTTCAAGGTGCGAGGCAACCACGTCGAACCGCATCGGCTCAGAGAGCGGGCGCAGATCAAGCGACGGCGTAAGGCAGGCGCGGGCGGTGAATTCATCCATCACGGCGATCCCCATCCCCTCGGCCACCAGTGCAGCGGCAACGAAATAGGTTTTTACCGCGATCAGGCCCTCGTCCTCGCGGTCGGCTGCGATCCGCCGCCCAAGCAGGGCGCCGATCGTTCCATCGTTGATCAGGCGGACGATGCGGTAATTCGCCAGCGCCTCGATCGGAAAGCGGTCGGGCGGATGGGGGATGTCGTCGCGGCGGAACAGCGCCACCAGTTGCCCCGAACCAAGCACGATATTGGCAAGCCGCGGGTGGCGGGCGGCATCATAGCCGATGGTAAGATCGCTGTTGCGGCTGTGCAGCGTGTCCGCCAGTTCTTCGGTGTGGCAGGTGCGGATCTCGATCGAGAGCTGGGGAAAGCGTGCCGAAAAGCGCGCCACCAACTGCGGCACAAGGCGCAGCCCAAGCGAATGTATTACCGATAACCGCAGCCGGCCATGATCCGCCCGGCGGAGGTTCTTGGCCGCCTCGAACAGCGTCGCCACGCGGTTCTGCACGGCTGCTGCTTCCTGGAACAGGCGATGCGCTTCGG
>NZ_DBNHFX010000172.1:0-13572 GCF_057137845.1 Sandaracinobacteroides sp.
TCGAAGGATCGGTTGGATAAATGCTTGAAATCCGCAACCTCCACGCCCGCATCGGCGACCGCGAAATCCTGAAAGGGCTTACCCTTTCGGTCGGCGCCGGCGAAGTTCACGCCATCATGGGCCCGAATGGCGCCGGCAAGTCGACGCTTGCCCATGTGCTGGCCGGCCGCGAAGGCTATGAAGTGACCGACGGATCGGCGACGTTTGGCGGCGTCGATCTGCTGGCGCTGGCGCCGAACGAACGCGCGGCGGCCGGGCTGTTTCTGGGCTTTCAGTATCCGGTCGAAATACCTGGCGTTTCCAACCTGCTGTTCCTGCGCACCGCGCTGAACGCCCAGCGCAAGCTGAAGGGCGAAGCCGAGATTTCCGGCGCCGAATTCATGAAGCGCGTTCGCGTCGAAGCCGCCGCACTCGGCCTTGATACGGACATGCTGAAGCGCGGCGTGAACGTCGGCTTTTCCGGCGGCGAAAAAAAGCGCAACGAAGCGTTCCAGCTTGCGATGCTGGAACCGAAGTTCGCCCTGCTGGATGAAACCGACAGCGGCCTCGATATCGATGCGCTGCGGGTGGTTTCGGAGGGCATCAACCGTTTCCGCCGCGCAGACCATGCCGTGCTGCTGATCACCCACTACCAGCGCCTCCTCGATCATGTGCGGCCGGATTTCGTGCATGTGCTGGCCGATGGCCGCATCGTCGAGTCGGGCGGGCCTGACCTTGCGTTGCGCCTCGAAGCGCAAGGCTACGAGGGGATCGCCGCATGACGGCCCCCGTGCCACGGCGCAAGGACGAAGCCTGGCGCTATGCCGACTTCGGCGCACTTCAGGCGCTGTGGCCGCCACAGCCGCCGCGCCAACTGGCCGTCGCGGCAGGCGAAGTCCGCCATGAACTTCTGCGTGTGCGCGAAGGCGGCATCCACGATCTGAAGATCGAACTGGGCGCGGGCGCCCGGATGCACCTCGTGGTTCTGGTGATGTCGGCGGAATATGCGCGCGTCACGGTCGAGGCCACGCTTGCCGAAGGCGCATCGATGGATCTGGGCGGCGTGCTGCTGGGAAGCGGCGACACCGTGCAGGAAATCCTGACCGATTTCCGCCATCTGGAACCCGGCGCGACCAGCCGCCAGGCGGTTCGCATCGTCCTCGACGAACGCGCAACCGGCAGCTTCATGGGCCGCATCGGCGTTGCGCAGGCAGCACAGAAAACCGACGCGGCGCAATCCGCGCGCGCACTGGTATTGAAGCGGACGGCGACCGCCAACCTGAAGCCGGAACTGGAAATCTACGCCGACGACGTGAAATGCGCCCATGGTTGCACCGTAGGCGAACTGGACAAGGCGGCGCTGTTCTATCTGGAATCGCGCGGCATCCCCCTGGCCGAAGCGCAGGCGCTGCTGACACGCGCGTTCGTGGCCGACGCCTTTGCCGGCCTCGCCGACGACAGCCGCGAGGCGCTGGAAGCCGAAACCGCCGCCTGGCTGGAGCAGCGTGCATGACGACGCTGCCGCTCGCCGCGCATCATGTGCAGCCGCCAAGGCTGCTCGACCTTCGCGGAGAGTTTCCGGCCGTTCCCGACGGCTGGGCCTATCTGGATGCCGCAGCAACCGCGCAGAAACCGCGCGCAGTGATCGAGGCGATCACTGCCGCCTATGGCGAGGATTACGCGACCGTCCATCGCGGGGTTTATGCGCGGTCGGCCCGCATGACCGATGCATTCGAAACCGCGCGCGAAACCGTTGCCCGCTTTATCGGCGGGCGCGCCGAGGAACTGGTCTTCGTTCGTGGCGCAACCGAGGCGATCAACCTCGCCGCCCAGACATGGGGTGCCGCGAATATCGGCGCCGGAGACCGCATTCTTCTTTCGACGCTGGAGCATCATTCCAACATCGTGCCGTGGCGGATGCTGGCCGATCGCGTAGGCGCCATCATCGACGTAGCGCCGCTGACCGAAGATGGCCGCATCGACGAGGACGCGCTGATCGCCCTCCTCCGCCCCGAAACAAAGCTGGTGGCGGTCGCGCATGTATCGAATGTGCTTGGCTCGATTGCCGACATCGCGCGAATCGCCCGCGCCGCCCACGCGGCAGGTGCCCGGCTGCTGGTCGATGGCTGCCAGGCTGTCGCCAGGCTGAAGGTCGACGTGAACGCGCTTGGAGCCGACTTCTACGCCTTTTCCGGCCACAAGCTCTATGGGCCGACGGGGATCGGCGCGCTTTGGGCCAAGGCCGACCTGCTGGCCGGAATGCCGCCGTGGCAGGGCGGCGGCGCCATGATCGACGAAGTATATTTCGACCGCGTGAGTTTCGCCGCGCCGCCGCTTCGCTTTGAGGCCGGAACCCCGCATATCGTCGGTGCGATCGGGCTGGATGCCGCCGTGCGCTGGGTGGAACAGGTCGGGATCGACAATCTGCATGCCCACGAAGAAGCACTGGTGTTGATCGCGCGCGAAACCGTTTCGCACCTGCCCGGACTGCGCCTGTTCGGGCCGGCCAATTCGGCAGGCATCCTTTCCTTTGCCGTGGGCGACGTGCACCCGCACGACGTCGCAACCATCCTCGATGAAGGGGGGGTCGCCATCCGCGCAGGGCATCACTGCGCCCAGCCGCTGATGCGCTGGCTGGGCGTGCAGGCGACGGCGCGCGCCAGCTTTTCCGCGCACAACACCGAGGCCGATGTCGCCATGCTGGCCAAGGGTATCGAACGAACGACGAGGATCTTCGCATGACCGAATCCAGCGAGAAGCCCGCCCCGGTGCGGCGATTCGAAGTGGAACTGGTGGACGAGCCGGCACAACCCCCGAGGGCGGTGCCGCCCGGCGCCTACACCCACCGCGAGGACGAGCACGCCGATGCCGGCCACGCCGCCAGTGCTGACGATGGCGCCGCGCGCCCGCGCGACTATCTGGACGGCTTCCTTGCCGAGAGCGAGCCAGCCGGGCCACTGGAAGGCGACGACCTCTATGAAGCGGTGATCGAGGCGCTGCGCGACATCTTCGACCCTGAAATCCCGGTCAACATCTACGATCTCGGCCTCATCTACGAGGTGGACATCAAGGACGGCCATGTGGCAATCAACATGACGCTGACGACGCCACACTGCCCGGTTGCAGAATCCATGCCCGGCGAAGTGGAATTGCGGGTGCTGGCAGTGCCCGGCGTCGCCACCTGCGATGTGAACCTCGTCTGGGATCCTGCGTGGAACCCTGCCAACATGTCGGACGAGGCAAAACTGGAGCTGGGAATGCTATGACGACAGGCACGGCCGCAAAGCCGCCAAGGGCGCGCCCGGCGGCCATCACCCTGACCCCCGCCGCGCAAGAGCGCATCGCCAGCCTGATCGCCCGCGCGACCGGCCCGGTGGCAGGCGTGCGCCTGTCGACGCCCAAGCGCGGCTGTTCGGGGCTGTCCTATTCGATCGAATATGCACAAAGTCCGCAACCCGGCGACGAAGCGATCGAAACCCCTTCCGGGCCGCTGTTCATCGACGGCGGCTCGCTCTTGCACCTCATCGGTTCGGTGATGGACTGGAAAGAGGACGACTTCGCGGCGGGGTTCGTCTTCACCAACCCCAACGCCAAGGGCAGTTGCGGCTGCGGAGAGAGCTTTACCATCTGAAGCAGCGCCTGAAGGCGCATTCGTTCAGAGGTCGAGCAGTGCTTCGCGCGCCAGCGGAATGGTGATCGGACGCTGTTGCGACATCGCCAGCGTGTCGATCAGCGAAACCGCCTTTGCCGCGCTTTCGAAGCTGCGCTCGATCCGCGACAGCACATAGCTGCACACGTCCGCCGGAACCTCGACGCCCCGGTCGCGCCACTGTTTCTGGAACACCGCTTCCAGCAAGGCGTCATCCGGTGAACGGATCTGCACCCTGGGCGTTGCTGCAAGCCTGCTGCGCAGGTCGGCAAGGGCGATGTTCCAGTCCGACGGAGCCGAACGCGCCGTCATCAGCAGCGGCCGCCGTTCCTCCATCGCGGCGTTCCAGGCGTGGAACAGTTCTTCTTCGTTCTGGGCGCGATCGGCGTCGTCCCACAGGCGGGCATTGGCCCGGCGGCCGAAGATCGCCGCAAGGTGACTTTTCCCGGAGCCGGACGGCCCGATCAGGATCGCCGCCGGGATCGGCCAGGTCGACCAGCCGTCCAGAAACGCGACTGCATCACGGTTGGCCTCCGAGACGTAAAAGTCTTTCTGGCCCTGCGCCGCCCGCCAGCGCAGCGGCAGCACCATCTGCTGCGGCTCGGCGGTCATTCGTCGTTCCCGCCGGCGCCGCCGCGCGGCGTGCCGCCTGCCGGAACCGTGCTTTCCTGAATCTGGTCTTCGCCGCCTGTCGCGACTGGCGGCGGAAGCGCCGCCTCGCCTTCCCTGCGGCGGCGCAGTTGGCCGCCATCAAGGCGCAGGCCGCGCTGGTCGAGCGCATAGCGCAGTTGTTCGGTGGATACGGCGGGCAGGATTTCCAGCACCGATTCACCCCCAAGAACGAGGCTTTGCAGGCGAACGCCGGCAACTCCTGCCGTTCCGGCGACAATACGCTGGATCGCCTGCAACGACGCGTCGTCGGGTGTCTGCACACGCACGCGCAAGGCGGAATGGCCACCGCTTTCGAAACCGGCGTCGAGCGTCGGGCCGCTGTCCTCGAGAGCGGAGAGTTCCTCGTCGGGCGGGATCAGATTCGGATCCGGCAGCAGATGGCCTTCCCGAAGCGCCGCGACATAAATCCTGTCGGCCTCGCGCACGGCGGTGTCGGCAAGGCCCTGAACGTCGCCGGTGCGGTTCGAAAGGCGGACCCGACCCAGTTCCTTGCCCGAAGTGCCGAACCGCACGATCAGCAGTGCACTGAGCGGACCGCCGACATAGCTGCGATCCAGAATCAGTTCGGGGATCACCACGTCGGCCACCTGATAGCGATCGATCAGCATCCGCCACAGGAACAGGTGCCGCCGGCTGGCCTGCCAGGCGTTCAGCAGGATCACGTCGCCCGGCGTCGGCCGGATTCGCACATAATCGATCGGCGTTTCGCCCGCGCGAAGCCGCGACCAGGCGGCAAGCCACGGCGAATCGGCTTCATGCGCTTCCCGCGTTGCCGCATCCTGCAACACGGGGATCAGCAGAAACGGCGGCGACGACGCGATATTCGCATATCGGCCCAGATACGACGACGCCCGCAACCGGTCGAAGACGACGGCGAGGCGCGCGACATAGCGCGTCGGCCCGACCTGTTCGCGCTCGATCTCGATCGCGGAGACGATTCCATCGAGCGCGCCATCCGAAAGGTGCGGCGCAGTCGATGCGGCCTGCCCCGACATCCGCACCCAAAGCGCGGGCCATGCCTGCCGCTGCGCTTCGCGCCAGCCGTTCATCCGGGCGTCGTTCGGGTTGCGGCCGCTGACATCGACATCGACGCCGCTGATGACCAGCCCGCCACTGCTGCCGATCGCAGTCGGCGCGTCGCCTTCGGCCTGTTTTTCCGGCGGCGATGCGTCGGCAGCGCGCTTTGCCTGCGCCATGGCAGGCGCTGGCGCCACAAGCACCAGCATCATGCAGATTGCCGCGAACCGGCGCCGTCCAGTCATCCTGAAAGCCTTTGGCGCAGGAAGGCTGGGATTCCAAGTGGGATGGCGTTAGAGCGCGGCAATGAGCATCCCCAATCGCCCGCCCGCCACCTACGCCGACGCCGGAGTCTCGATCGAGGCCGGCAATCATCTGGTGAAAATGATCGCGCCGCTGGTGCGCGCGACCAAGCGGCCCGGCGCCGACGCCGAGATCGGCGGATTCGGCGGCATTTTCGATGTGCGGGCTGCCGGATTCAAGGATCCGCTGCTGGTCGCCGCAACCGACGGCGTGGGCACCAAGCTTCGCCTCGCCATCGAAAGCGGGCGGCACGGCACAATCGGGCAGGATCTGGTGGCGATGTGCGTGAACGACTTGATCGTGCAGGGCGCGGAACCGCTGTTTTTCCTGGACTATTTCGCCACCGGCAAGCTGGAAACCGGCGTTGCCGAAGAAGTGGTGGCGGGAATCGCACGCGCCTGCGCCGAAGCCGGCTGCGCGCTGATCGGCGGCGAAACGGCGGAAATGCCGGGCATGTATCAAGCCGGAGACTATGATCTGGGCGGGTTTGCCGTCGGCGCCGTCGAGCGCAACCAGTTGCTGACCGGCGACAAGGTGGCCGCAGGCGACACCCTGCTGGGGATCGCCTCGTCGGGGGCGCATTCCAACGGCTATTCGCTGCTCCGCCGGTTGATCGAAGGCGAAGCGCTGGATCAGCCGGCGCCGTTCGACCCGTCACGCACACTGATCGATGCCGTTCTGGCGCCGACTCGGCTCTATGTGAAGCCGCTGCTGCCGGTGCTTGCCGAAGGCCGCATCCACGCGCTGGCGCACATCACCGGCGGCGGGCTGCTGGAAAACGTGCCGCGCGTGCTGCCCGCCGGCTGCCGCGCGGTGATCGATGCCGATCGCTGGGCCTTGCCGCCGTTGTTCGGCTGGTTGCAGCAAAGCGGTCGGATGGAAGCGGCCGAACTGGCGCGCACGTTCAATTGCGGCATCGGCATGGTGCTTGCGGTTGCCCCGGATGAGGCCACTGCCGTCACCGCTGCGCTCGAATCGGCGGGGGAAACAGTTTTTGCCATCGGCCAGATCGTGCCGGGCACAAAAGGATGCGAAGTGCGCGGTAAGGCCGGCCTCTGGGACCAGGCCAAAGACTGGACTGCCGCGCACGATGCCTAGGCTGAAAACGGCGGTGCTGATTTCCGGGCGCGGCAGCAACATGCTGACGCTGGCGGAAGCAGCGCGCGCGCCCGACTACCCGGCGGAAATCGCATTCGTGCTGTCAAACCGCCCGCAGGCCGCAGGCCTCGACGCGGCGCGGGCACTCGGCATCGAAACACTGGCGATTTCCCACCGCGACTATCCCAGCCGGGAAGCCTTCGACGAAGCCGTCAGCGAAGCCCTTGCCGCCCGCGACATCGAACTGGTGGCGCTGGCGGGTTTCATGCGCATCCTTACACCGGGCTTCATCGCCCGCTGGCGGCGCCGGCTGCTGAACATCCACCCGTCGCTGCTGCCAAAATATCCCGGCCTCGACACCCACGTCCGCGCCATCGCCGCCAAAGACACCGAAGCCGGCTGCACAGTGCATGAAGTGACCGACGTGCTGGACGACGGCCCGATCGTGGCGCAGGCGCGCGTGCCGATCGAGGCCACCGACACGCCGGAGACACTGGCAGCGCGGGTGCTGGCGGCGGAACATCGCCTCTATCCCGAGGCGCTGGCGATCCACGCGCGCGCGCTGTTGCGCGGCCTTTCCGCCTGATGGCGCAGCGTTCGCGCCTGCTGGCCACGCTTGCCGCGCTGAACGGCTTTCTCGCGGTTGCGTTCGGGGCGTTCGGCGCCCACGCCCTGCAAGACCCGCAAGCGCAGGAGTGGGTGCGCACCGCCATGGGCATCCAGTTGCCGCACGCGGCCGCCGTGCTTGCCGTGCTTGCCTTCAGGCCCGACTGGCGCGTTGCCCCGTGGCTGCTGGCGATCGGCAGCCTGTTGTTCGCAAGTGCCTTGCAGGCGCTGGCGCTGGGCGCGCCACGCATGGTAGCAACCGCCGCCCCGGCAGGTGGCGCGCTGATGCTGGCGGGCTGGGCGATCGTCGGGCTGCGGGCAATGCAGGGCGGCCCACGCTGATCGGCTGAAACGCAAAACCTTGTTGCATCGCCCGTCGCCGGGATGTGGCGCTATTGACTCTTGTCATGCGCAGGCGCAGTGCGAATCCTGCCTGTTTCTGAAAACAGAACAGAAAAACAACAACAAGAACGAACAGGATCGGTTGCAATGAACATGATGAAGACTCTGCTGTGCGCCACAGCTGCGCTCGTCGCATTTGCGCCTGCGGCCAACGCCGCCAGCTACATCCTCAACTATAGCGGCAATGCCGCGCCCGGCAGCGCCATGCTTACGGTGCATGTCGCCGATACGGTGAACGCCGTCGGCGGCTATGACATTCTGCACGTCAGCGGCAATGTCGGCGCAGAATCCGTGCTGGGACTGATCGCCAACCCGAACCAGCCGTATCAGGCAACCTCGCCCAGCGGCCTGTTCACCTACGACAACGTTCTCTACCTGAGCGGCGCGTCCGTCAGTAATGCAGGTCTGATGTTCAAGACGGCGCTCAGGGAATGGAATCTGTTCTCGGACAGCCCCACCCAGTATCAACTCTACTCGGCCACGAACAGCGGCTACGACATCCACTCGACCGGTACGCTCAGCGTTTCCGCCGTGCCCGAGGCGCGCACATGGGCGCTGCTGATCGCGGGTTTCGGCCTGATCGGCGCCGGGCTTCGCCGCCAGCGCGGCCTGTCGAGCATGGCCTGACAGCCAGGTTCCAGAGCCAGACGAACAAGGGGGCGCCGGATCATCCGTGCGCCCCCTTTTATTGCCCATTCACGATGCCGATGACGGCCTGCTCATTCGGCTAGCCCGTGGCAGTGCTTGAACTTCCTGCCAGAACCACATGGGCAGAGCGTGTTGCGCGACACCGTCCGCTGCCATGTTTCCGGGTCGGCGGGCACGAAATCGGGGCCGAACAATTCGGCAACGCTGGTCGCGGCCTCTACCTCGTCGGTCGATAGCGGGTCGCCCATCGCGAAAATACCGGGCGCCGACAGCACCGGGTCGCCAAAGGCATAGCCCCGCTCGTCGGATGGCAGCCTCGGCCCGCCGTCCAGCTTCAGGAAGTCGGGCAGATCGGGAAGGGCGGGCATTTCACTGGCGTCGGGCAGACGGAATTCAGCGTAGGCCAGCATTCGCGTCACGTCTTCGCGCACATGGCGCAGCATCAGTTCGAAAAGCTGGAAGGCCTCGGCCTTGTATTCGTTGATCGGCTGCTTTTGCGCATAGGCGCGCAGGTGCACCACCTGCCGCAGCGCATCGAGCGTCGCCAGATGTTCCTTCCAGTAATGATCGAGGCTTTGCAGCAGGAAGTTCTTCTCGACCTGCACCCAGCTTTCTGCCGGGATGCTTTCCTGCTTGGCCGCCATCTGCTGATCGATCTGCGCGTTCATCCGCGCGATGAACAGCTCCTGATCGACGGCCTCCTCTTTCACCCAGTCGGCGAAGGGGGCATGCACGTTCAGTTTTTGTGCTGCGTCCTCGGTCAGGCCGGGAATGTCCCATTGTTCGGGGTAGGTGCCGGCGGGCGCGTGGGCAAACACCAGATCGGCGACGGTATCGCGGCGGAATTCGTCCACGATGTCCGATACTTTTTCCGCGTCCATGATGTCGGCGCGCTGTTCATAGACCACCTTGCGCTGGTCGTTCATCACGTCGTCATATTGCAGAAGCTGCTTGCGGATGTCGTAGTTGCGCGCTTCCACCTTCTTTTGCGCGGTTTCGATCGCCTTCGAAATCCACGGGTGGATGATGGCTTCCCCGTCTTCCAGGCCGGAGTGCATCACGCGCGTCAGCATGTTCTGCTGGCCGAAAATGCGTAGCAGGTCGTCGTCGAGGCTGAGGTAGAAGCGCGACAGTCCCGGATCGCCCTGTCGGCCGGAACGCCCGCGCAACTGGTTGTCGATGCGCCGGCTTTCGTGGCGTTCGGTGCCCAGCACGAACAGTCCGCCCACTTCGCGCACCTTGTCGCGCTCGGCTGCGATTTCGGCGCGGATTCGGGCGATCCCGGCGTCGCGCTCGGGACCTTCCGGCACGTCGGCCAGTTCGGCCTCGACCCGGAATTCCAGGTTGCCGCCAAGCTGGATGTCGGTGCCACGCCCGGCCATGTTGGTTGCAATCGTCACCGCGCCCAGACGACCCGCCTGCGCCACGATATGCGCTTCCTGCTCGTGGTAGCGGGCATTCAGCACCGAGTGCTTCACACCGGCCTTGTCGAGATACTTCGACAGCTCCTCGGACTTTTCGATGGAGACCGTGCCCACCAGCACCGGCTGGCCGGATTCCGCCTTTTCGCCGATCGCCTTCACGATTGCGGCGTGCTTGTCGCGTTCGTTCTTGTAGAACTCGTCCTGATCGTCCTGCCGCTGCACCGGCAGGTTGGTCGGGATTTCGGCGACATTCAGCTTGTAGATGTCAAAGAATTCCGGCGCCTCGGTGGCGGCCGTCCCGGTCATGCCGGAAAGCTTGGGATACAGGCGGAAATAATTCTGGAACGTGATCGAGGCGAGTGTCTGGTTTTCAGGCTTGATGTCGACGCCTTCCTTGGCCTCGACCGCCTGATGCAGCCCGTCCGACCAGCGGCGCCCGTCCATCATCCGGCCGGTGAATTCGTCGATGATGACCACCTTGTCGTCGCGCACGATATAGTCGGTGTCCAGCCGGAACATGTGCACGGCGCGCAGCGCCTGATTCAGATGGTGGACAACCTGCGTGTTCTCGAAGTCATAGAGGTTGTCGCCCTGCAGCAGGCCGGCTGCTTCCAGCGCCCGCTCGGCGAATTCGGTGCCCTCTTCGGTCAGGATGATCGACTTCTGCTTCTCGTCCTTCTCATAGTGGTCGGGCTGGAAGGTTTTCACGATCACGTCGACAGCGCGATAAAGCTCGCTCTTGTCGTCGGTCGGGCCGGAAATGATCAGCGGGGTGCGCGCTTCGTCGATGAGGATCGAGTCCACTTCGTCGACGATCGCGTGGTTGAAGGCGCGCTGCACCATCTGCGCGCGCTCGTATTTCATGTTGTCGCGCAGATAGTCGAACCCGAACTCGTTGTTCGTTCCGTAGGTGATGTCGGCCTCATAGGCGAGGCGGCGTTCGGTGTCGTGCAGATCCGGTACGATGACACCGACCGTCAGGCCGAGCCAGCGATAGATCTGGCCCATCCATTCCGCGTCGCGCTTGGCCAGATAGTCGTTCACCGTAACGACATGGACGCCCTTGCCTCCCAGCGCGTTCAGATAGGTCGCCAAGGTCGCCACCAGCGTCTTGCCTTCGCCGGTGCGCATTTCGGCGATTTCTCCCCGGTGCAGAACGATCCCGCCGATCATCTGCACGTCGAAGTGGCGCATCCCCATCACCCGCTTCGAGGCTTCGCGCACGGTCGCGAACGCTTCGGGCAGCAGATTGTCCAGCTTCTCTCCGCCGGCCAGCCGCTCGCGGAAGATGCGGGTCTGGTCTTTCAGTTCATCGTCGCTCATCGCCTCGTAGCGGGGTTCGAGCGCATTGATCTGCCGCACCAGCGGTTGCATCGATTTTACGTAACGGTCGTTCGAAGAGCCGAAAATCGCTTTTGCGACCTTGTTCAAGCCGAGCATGGAGAGCCTTCACGAAACGGGGCCCGGCAAGCAGGCAGCCGCCGGTGCATCGCCCGGTCAAATAGGAAGCGCACCCCCAACCGTCAATTGCATCGCGCGCGTATCGGCGCATGAACAACGACTGTTCACATTGGCGCACGGTTTGACGCACGGCATCAGCGGCCGTGCGGTTGCCCCTTTTCGGCCCGCCCCGGCGCGGCTAATCCCAGCGCATGGATATTTCACCCCTCGCCCGCCCGTTCCCCGCGCTGCCGGAAATCGCCGGCGTTGGCCGCGCCACCGCGACTGCCGGCTACAAGAACTGGACGCGCGCCGACCTGACGCTCCTCGTGTTCGATCCGGGAACCACCGTCGCGGGCGTGACGACCCGCTCGAAATGCCCGTCACCCGAAGTCGAGCTTTGCCGGCGGCACCTTGCTTCCGGAAGCGCCCGCGCGCTGGTGGTGAACGCCGGGAACTCCAACGCCTTCACCGGAACGCGCGGCGCCGACGCCTGTGCCCGGCAGGTCGCCGAGGTGGCAAAACTGGTGGGATGCGCGCCCGAACATGTGCTGGCAGCATCGACCGGCGTGATCGGCGTGCCGCTGCCGGCCGACAAGGCCGAAGCAGGCGTTCGGGCAGCCCATGCCAAGCTCGGGCAGGCGGGCTGGCTCGATGTCACCCGCGCTATCGGCACCACCGATACCTTCCCCAAGGCAGCCGGGCGCAGTGTCGTGATCGACGGCCAGACCGTCCACCTCGTCGGCTTCATCAAGGGGTCGGGCATGATCGCCCCCGACATGGCGACAATGCTGGGCTTCATCGTGACCGACGCGAACATTGCAGCGCCACTCCTCGGGCAGTTCCTCGGCGCGGCGAACCGCCAGACCTTTTCCTGCATCACCGTCGATGGCGACACCTCGACTTCCGACACCGTGCTTGCCTTTGCAACGGCAAAGGCCGGCAACCGCACACTCGAGTCGGCCGACACGCCCGGTGCGCAGGCGTTCGCTGCCGCACTCGAGGATCTCTGCCGTGAACTCGCGCAGTTGGTGGTGCGGGATGGCGAAGGCGCAACACGCTTCATCGAGATCGCCGTCAGCGGCGCAGCCACCGACGACAGCGCCCACCGCATCGGCCTGTCGATTGCGAATTCCCCGCTGGTGAAAACCGCGATCGCCGGTGGCGACGCCAACTGGGGGCGGGTGGTGATGGCCGTCGGCAAGGCAGGGGAACCCGCCGAACGCGACCGGCTGGCGATCCGCTTCGGCGACACGCTGGTGGCAGCCGAGGGCATGGTCGTCGAGGGGTATGACGAAGCACCCGTGACGGCTCACCTTCAGGGGCAGGAAGTTCGCGTCGCAGTCGATCTGGGGCTTGGCTCGGGCCGGGCCACCATCTGGACGACCGATCTGACGCATGGCTACATTTCGATCAACGCCGACTATCGAAGCTAGCGGCCCCGGCCATCCGGCCCGCGCGAAAGTTGTTCGGCAAGGCTGCGGGCGGCATCGACATAGGCCGGGCCGCCGCAGACCGTCCACGCCTGCGGCAGCTTCAGGCGCGGGATGTCCGCCAGCAGCGGATGGTGCAGCATCTGCGTGCCCTCGTCTTCCGGGCGATCCGTCGAAGTCTCGACGATCAGCCAGTCCGGCCGGGCGCGTGCCATGTCCTCCAGTCCGATCCGCGCCAGCGAGGGCTTGTGCAGCCGCATGGCCAGATTGCGCAGGCCAACCCGGCGCAGCAGTTCATCAACCAGCGTTCCCGTCCCCGTAAGGAAGCCCCGGCGCTGGTAATAGGCAGCCGTTGCGCCACGCCCGGCATCGGCCGGGATGGCCGCCATTCCGGCGTTCATGCTGGCGATCAGCGCCTCGCCGCGTGCCGGGTGCCCGACCGCGTTCGCCACCAGCCGCACCTGCCGCAGGATTTCACCATAGGTTTCAGCAGGCGGAAGCTCGATCAGCGGGATGCCGCGCGATTTCAACAGGGATCTGAGATCGGCCGTCCACATCGGGCCTGCCACGACCAGGTCGGGCCGCAGCGCCAGCACGTCCTCGGCGGAACCACGGCTAACCGGCAACCCCCGCGCCGCATCGGCCGCAGCCGACATTTCGGGATCATTGGCAAACCGGCCCAGCGCCTTGATCTGCCCGCGATCGGCCAGAGCCAGCAGAAACTGGTCGGCGCAAAGGTTCAACGACACGATCCGCGCGGGCCGGCCGGCCGGCGCTGCCGCCAGCAGCAGCGGCGCAAACAACAGGGCAAGCAGACGCTTCATCAGATGCCTTTGCCGCCGAGCCGGCGCTGGCGCCAGCACAAATGCCGTCAAGCCGTTGTCCTTGGGCACATTGCGGC
>NZ_DBNHFX010000173.1:0-7926 GCF_057137845.1 Sandaracinobacteroides sp.
GCGCTCGACGGCTCGATCAGGATCTTCATCCGCGTCAGCACCAGCCGCATCGCCTCGATGATCGCGTGTTCCGACACCGTTGCCACCTGGGCCACATGTTTGCGCATGATCCCGAACGTCAGCGCGCTCATCCCCGTCGCCAGCCCGTCGGCGATGGTGGCGACCGGCAAAACCTGCGGCTGCATCCGGCCCGACACGAACCCACGGGCGGCATCGTCTGCGGCCTCAGGTTCGGCGGCCACCACTGCCACCTGCGGTGCCATTGCCGCTGCAACGATCGCCGTGCCCGACATCATCCCGCCGCCACCTACAGGGCATGTCACCGCGTCGGGCATCACGCCCGTATCTTCCAGCACTTCCAGAAAGCATGTCCCCTGCCCCGCGACGACGGCCGCCGAATCGAACGGCGGGATCAGCACGGCGCCGGTTGCCGCGATGATGGCAGCCGCTGCCTCCTCGCGCGCTCGCATCGTCGGCTCGCATTCGGTGATGTTGGCGCCATAGCCTGCAACCGCCGCCTTTTTCACCGCCGGGGCCGTGCGCGGCATCACGACATGGGCCGGAATGCCGCGCGTTCGTGCGGCGATCGCCACGGCTGCTGCGTGGTTGCCGCTGCTGTGGGTGACGACGCCGCGCGCGGCCGCCTCGTCGGAAAGCGACAGAATGGCGTTGAAGGCGCCGCGTGTCTTGAACGCTCCGGCGCGCTGGAAATTCTCGCATTTGAACAGCAGGTTTGCGTTGGCAATGACGTCGATCGCGCGCGATGTCAGGATCGGGGTGCGGTGGATGTGCGGCGCGATCCGCGCATGCGCAAGCCGGATATCGGTGATCGTGGGAGGCGTTTCCATGACCCAAAGTCTGTGCGCGCCCACCCGGCGATGGTCAACGCCGGCGCGTATTGCACGCACTGCTCAGCCGGGCGTTGCCCACTTCATCAGCCCGATCCCGGCAACGATCAGCACCGCCGCCAGAATGCGCGCCGCGCCCGCCGATTCGCCCAGAAACATCACGCCGGCCAGAAACGCCCCAACCGCGCCTATCCCCGTCCATACCGCGTAGGCAGTGCCCAGCGGCAATATCCGCATCGACCACGACAGCAATGCAAAGCTGACCCCCATCGCCGCCAGACAAATGACGGAAGGGACGAGGCGCGTGAAACCATCCGACTGCTTCATCGCATAGGCCCAGACCACTTCCAGCAGCCCGGCAACGACAAGAATTGCCCAGACCATGCCAGTTGCTCCCGTTGTGCCGTGTTGTGGTGGTTTGGCGCGATGTGCCGCTGCCGGTGGCTGGGGTGCCAGGATTCGAACCTGGGAATGGCGGTACCAAAAACCGCTGCCTTACCGCTTGGCTACACCCCAATGCCGGCAATCATGGCCGGGCGATTTGGCGCCGACCTGTCCGGAGGCGCGCAGATAGCGGGAACGACCACGGGCTTCAAGCCCCTTTTCGGCAACCGATCGGGCAGCAGCCGATCAGACGGCAGCCTTCGGGCGGGCCGTGGCGATCCACAGCAGCCCGCAATAGCCACCCAGCGTGACCAGCAGCCAGACATAGCCCGTTCCCGGAAACGCAACCGCTGCGAAGTTGGGCAAGGCAACCAGCGCCAGTATCCAGAGCAACGGCCGCGGCCAGCCCCAGCGGGCGAACAGATAGTGATGCAGATGGTCGCGCCCCGGCGCAAACGGGCTTTTCCCCCGCACCAGCCGCTGCACGATCAGGCGCAGCGTATCGAAAACCGGCACGGCAAAGATCAGCGCCATGTCGTCGGCGCGCATGGTATCAAAGCCGTTGTTCCAACTGTAGATCGCCAGCAGCCCGAAAATGGCGGAAATACCGTAGCTTCCGCCATCCCCCAGAAACAGCGCGCCGCGCATGTTGAAGCGGAACAGCACCAGCAGCGCACCCAGCACCGCCGCAATCAGCGGCACGATCACCGCCGGCGCCCGCATCAGCAGCACCAGCGACCAGACGATCGCCTGCCCGATCACCATGCCGTTCTTGCCGTCGGCCATGTTCACCGCATTCAGCAGCCCGACAAAACACAGCAGTGTGAACAGGATGCCACCGGCGCCCGGCAGCAGCAGAAGCTCGGTCTGGCCGGAAAACAGCAGGAACGAAACGGCAAAATCCGGCACTTGCGACAGCGCGGCCAGCAGGATGATCGCCGCCGCCGCCAACCGGATCCGTGCACTGAGGCCGACCCGATCATCCAGCAGGCCGACAAGAAACAAGCCGACGACTGCGATCAGGAACCACAGCAACATCCGCCCGGTCTGCGGATCTCCGGCGACGGGCAATTGCAATGCCACCGTCGCCAGCACCGTCAGCACCAGCGCGATGCCGCCCGCAAGCGGCGTGTCCTTGGCGTGCAGCTTGCGGCCGCCGTCGGCGTCCGGAAAGTCCATCAGGCCCAATGGCAGGCATATTGCGCGCGCGTTCTGGCCAACCACCAGCGCGACCAGCGCGCCCAGAAGCAGGTTCGCCAGCGCGAACGCCATTACCGCGTCGCCAGAACGGCTACCGTCGCCACCGATGTCGCCATTTGCGCAATGATGGTGGTGATATCGCGGAACACCGACAGGCGATACAGCGGGTCGATGTTCTTCGGCACGATGATGGTCGTGCCCGGCGGCGGAACCGCACCTGAACCACCACCCCAGCCGCTGGTGCGAAGCGGTTCCGCAGTGCCGTTCGGAAGCACCATGAACGTTCGCTTGTCATCGGCGGTCGCCAGTACGCCCCCGGCGTTGCGCAGATAGGCAGCGGCCGGTTTTCCGGCCACGAACTGCAATGCGCCGGGGTTGTTCACATCGCCCAGCGCGATCACAAAATTCGGGCGTTTCGGAACAAAGATGCTGTCGCCGGATTCCAGTATGGTATCCAGATCGGGCCGCATCGCCAGCACACGCGGGTCCGCCTCGACCACCATCCGGCCCGACGCTTCCGCCTTCGACAGCGTCTGGATCAAGGCGGCCGCACCGGCAAGACCATCTCCGCTCGACTGGCTCGACCGCGCCGCAACTGCCAGCAGGCTGTTGTTCAGTTCGCGAGCGGTGCGGCGATAGCCTTCCTCCTGGCTTTCCTTGACGCTGCGCCGTGTAAAGACCGTGCCATAGGGGTAGGCATATCCCGTCACGCCGCCGGCCCGCGTCAGCAGTTCCAGCAGCGTTTCGCCCTTGCGGATGGCATAGAGGCCGGGCCGCGCAACTTCGCCCGCCAACAGCACGCCCGAGCCTTCGAAGGCCGGCTGTTCGGCGTTGAAACGGATGTCGTCGCCGGCAGCCAGCGTCACCGTTTGCAAGGCCAGGTTGCGATTGTCAGCCTTCAGCCGTTCCGTGCCAGAGCCGTCGGCGCGATTGACGTCCAGCATCATGTTCCGCGATCCGGCCAGCAGCCCGTCCGCCACCAGCGAAAGGTCGCGCGCAGAAACATGCGCACCGGCAGGATAGGCCCCCGGCCTGCGCACAGAACCGCCGACGCTGATCGAATGCTCGATCAGCACCGGCAGCAGTTCCGGTTCGGCCTCGAACACGGCCGGGCAAGGCAAGCGTGCATCATCGGTGCCGTTCTCTGCCCATGGTTCGGATGGGCGCTGATCCGATGTTTCGTCTGCAACCATGAGCTGTTGCCGGCCGGTCGTTGCAAGGTCGGGCGTGCGCTGTTGCCGGCCGGTCGTTGCAAGATCGGTCGCGCGCTGGCTGCCCTGCCCCAGCGCTGCCCCCACAGTTCCCAGCTCGGACCCTTTTTCCGACACCACGACGAAACCGCCACGCGTGACGGCGTTGAACCGATTGGCGCCGGTATCCCGCACCAACGCCGACAGCCGCCGCAGCGACTGGCACCCAAAACGCGGACTGGGTTGCCCCAGCACGACCTGCCGGACCGCCGTGCTGTTCATGAACTCGACGTCCGCGCGCGAGAACAGGAACAGCCGGTCCTCGCTTTGCAGCCGTGTCGAGGGCTTCTCGTGCAGTTCGTGCGCAAGGTTCAGCACTTCGAATATGCGCGCGCCACTGGATGGATCGCGGCGCACCAGCACCGCCGCCAGTTGATAGGTATCGGCGCGAAGATCCTGCGGGGCGCCGACCAGTTCAGCCACCGTTCCCGCCGCCACCAGTGGCCGGGCGCCGGTATTATCCGCATGCCCCTCAAGCTGCACCCGCCCTGTCGCGCCACCGGCCGAACCGGCGACGATCTGCACGGCATCTCCGCCCGCGACCGGGGCAGAAGCAGCCGGCGCGCGCAGAAAGCTCTCGCTGCCGTCGGCGCCGATGCGGCTGATGACCACCTGTGCCCCGCGCGGCCGGATGGCGCCGCCGGCAAACGCGACGACCGCACCGACCGACTGCGCACCGCGAAGTTCGTAGATACCGGGCCGAGCGACCGCCCCTGTCACCGCGACCGTTGGCCCGATCACCGGCACGATCACCCGATCACCGTCGCGCAGGCGAACCGCCGGCGGGGCGCCGATGCCCAGCAGGCCATAGAGATCGACGGTGATAGTCTCTCCGCCTGCGCGGGCGACCCGCACCTGCCTGAGCGAGCCGGAGCGGCGGACCCCGCCCGCCTGCGCGATCGCCGTCGCCACGTCCGACATCGACGTCAGCGTGAACTGGCCGGGGCGTTCGACTTCGCCGCCGACGAACACGCTTACCGCGCGCACCTCGCCAACCGACACGAACAGGTCGGTCGCCAGCATCGTGCGACGGGTTTCGGCTTCCAGCTCGGAGCGGACGTCGCCCAGCGAACGGCCTGCCGCCTGCACCGGCGAAAGACCTGCAACGATCAGGCGGCCATCCCTGTCCACCCGGACGGTCTGGCTGCGGTTGGTCGCACCGCGAAACGCCACCTGCACCTCGTCGCCGACACCAAGTACATACTCGTCGCCGATCGCGCCAGTGCGCACGCCAGTCGGCGGCGGAGCACTCAGGAAGAAGTCATAGCCGAACTGCCTGAGCCTCGGCTCATTGAGGCGGCGGCGATAGTCGCGCTCGATCGCCGTCGGCATATATAGCCCGACGAGCTGGCGTCGCGCTTCCGCACGGCGGACTTCCTGTTCTTCCGGCGTATCGACACGGCCCGGCACCGCGACACTGCCCGTCGCCGCCCCCTGCGGCACTGCCGAAACGGCATTTGCACCCGTCGTAAGCCCGGAAGTCGCGGCTTCCGCACCCAGTTGCGATTGAAGGGATTTCAGAACCTGCGGATCGAGCTGCTGCGCGCCAGCGGGCGCAAGCGCCGCACCCCCGGCCAACGCCATCAGGATCAGCCTGTATTCCGGCAGCCTGCATTCTGGCCAGCGTCGTGCCACACGGTGCGCCAAATCGGTGTCTCCTGAAAAGTCGGCTTCCGTTTAGAAATCCGCTGGCAGACGGTCAACTGATGGCACACGTACCGATGATCGGCAATGCGCCTGCCAACCATGCGCGGCAAAGGCGCCGACGGCGCCAGCCGACGACACATGCTGGTGGAGCGGCTGGGGAAGCCACGATGCCCTCGAACCGGACATCGGGCCGACAGTCAGGGCTGCGCGATCAGCTTTGTCACTTCCTGCGCGACGACTGCATGTGCGGCCATATCGGCCGACTGCCACTGGCCTTCGTCTGCGGAAAGCCCAAGGCCCTGCACCAGCGGCGCAGCCATCACCAGCAGGAAGCATGCAGCGAACACCACTGCAACCCATGCCAGTCTGGCACCCACACGGCGCCCGGAGTTGGAGCGCCGATCGGCAGCGCCCTGCATATTCAGAATTTCGCCATTCATAAGCGTAGCTCGGCAGCCTTCGTCTCTTGTCGGTGACCGGTGTGGACCAGCCTACCTGATATTACGGCGCGCATCTTGCGTGCATAACGCCATTATCGACCCCGGACTTGCGTTTACCAAACAACTGACTGGGGCAACAGCCTGAAACCTTTGGATTGGCTCAGGCTCGTCGCGCTTAACGCACAATTTGTCGCAATGCAACATAATCTGTCCGGATCGGATCAACACGTGCAGGGTATCCGGACCATGTCGCCGTTTCAGCGGTTGGGCAGCGCCCCCCGCACATGGGCGGCGTAATCCGTCATCATCTGCCGGGTCATGTCGCCCACTTCGAACGACCACGGGCCGACGGAACCAACCGGCGTCACTTCGGCGGCGCTTCCGGTCAGGAAGCATTGCTCGAAGCTTTCCAGTTCTTCAGGCCAGATGGCGCGCTCGATCACGTTGATACCGCGACGCTTGGCTAGCTGGATGACCGACTGGCGGGTGATGCCGTCCAGAAAGCAGTCGGGCGTCGGCGTATGAATTTCGCCGTTGCGCACGAAAAACACGTTGGCGCCCGTCGCCTCGGCCACCTGCCCGCGCCAGTCGAACATCAGCGCGTCGTCATAGCCGTGGTCGGCCGCATGGTGCTTCGAGAGGGTGCAGATCATGTACAGGCCGGCAGCCTTCGATGCGGTGGGCGCGGTATAGGGCGCGGGGCGGCGCCACTGCGCGATTTCCAGCTTCAGCCCGCGCGCAAGTGCTTCGGCGCCGAAATAGGCCCCCCACGACCAGCAGGCGATCGCCAGATGGATTTTCGCGTTCGGGGCGGCCACGCCCATTTGCTCGCTGCCGCGCCACGCCACCGGGCGCATGTAGGCGTCGGTCAGGCCCGAAGCCGCCAGCGTCTGCCGGCATGCCTCGTCGATCTGTTCGCGCGTCCAGGGAATTTCAAAGCCAAGGATGCGGGCCGAACGGATCAGCCGCTCGCTGTGTTCCGAAAGCGAATAGATCTTGCCGCCATAGGCGCGCTGCCCTTCGAACACGGCGCTGGCATAGTGCATGGCATGGGTCAGCACGTGCACATTCGCTTCACGCCATGGCACCAGCTTGCCATCAAACCAGATGCTTCCATCCCGATCGTCGAATCCGCCAGACATGTCCTGTTACCTCCGAAAACCGCGCGCTGATCGCTGCCGGGCGGCCGCGCGGGGCGACCGTCGCAAGACGCTTGCAGCGGCTAGCATGTTCCGGCAAAATCGGTCAACATGATTGACGCATCTTCGCCCACGATCGCGCCCGTGCGGGCCTCGGCGCTGTTCCTCCGCGAGCCAGAGATTCGGCGCGGGGTGGAACTGCTGTATTTCGGCTATGCCAGCATGATCCGAGGCGCCGACGACATACTCGACAAACGCGGACTGGGGCGCGCGCATCACCGGGCGCTGTATTTTATCGCCCGGCAACCCGGCCTTGCCGTGTCAGACCTGCTGCGCCTGCTGTCGATCACCAAGCAGTCGCTGTCGCGGGTATTGGCGGATCTGGTGCGCCTGCAACTGGTCGAGCAAAGCGTCGGCACCATCGACCGGCGCCAGCGGCTCCTCAGAGTGACCGACGAGGGGGGAACCCTTGAGGCGGAACTGTTCGACGCGCTGCGGGAACGGGTTGCGGCCGCCTACGCCGCCGCCGGGCAGCAGGCCGTCAGCGGCTTCTGGGCAGTGCTGACCGGGCTGATACCGCCGACCGACCGGGCAATGGTCGAGGAACTTGACCGGCAGGCGCGGATTACGGCCGCAGCCGGCCAACGAGCGTCGTAAGCCCCGGCAGGCCCACCAGGTCGGGTGAAAGCCCTTCCCGTTCGGCGCGTTCGGCCTTGTCCAGCAATCGGTCGAGTGCGGCCATCGTCGCCGACATGTCGGCGCTGCCATCGGTGCGCCACGCGCTGAACGCCCGCCAGCACAAGGCGCCCAGCGCCAACAGCCGTGCCCGGCCACGCAGCCCGCCGACGCGCATGCCCGCCGCAACCGCGATCCGCCTGACGTGCCATGGCACCCTGCCCATCACCAGCGCCGCAACGGCAGGATCGCGGCTGTTGCGAATCGCAAGCACTGCCGCCCTGTGTTCCTGCAGCAGATCGAAGCCCTGCATCAGCCCGTCGAACAGCCGCTCGCGCACGTC
>NZ_DBNHFX010000174.1:0-6578 GCF_057137845.1 Sandaracinobacteroides sp.
CTGGCGGAAAGCGTGATGGTGAACATCGGGCGCGACCGGTCGGGCGCTGCGCCGATCGGGCCTGAAAAGCGGGCGCTGCTTGAACGGTGGCGCGTGCGGGCAGGCTGAGCCGCCGCTAGCCGGCGAATACCCCCAGATGTTCGGCGAGGATCGCCAGCCCGATCCCGATCAGGGTGATGCCGCCCAGCAGTTCGGCGCGCTTGCCGAACCGCGCGCCGACGTGGCGGCCGATCAGCATGCCGATGGTGGTGGCCAGAAAGGTGGACAGGCCGATAGAGGCCGCCACCAGCCAGATGCTGACTCCGATGAACGCGAGGCCGACACCGATCGCCGCCGAGTCGATCGAGGTGCCGATCGCCGTCAGCACCAGTGGCGCAAGCCCCGCGCCGCGTGGCGAAGCATCGTCGCCGGTGTCGCCGTCGCGGGATTCCCGGATCATGTGGCTGCCGACCAGCGCCAGCAGGATGAAGGCGATCCAGTGATCGACTTGCTGCACATATCCGGCGGCCGCCCTTCCCGCGAACCACCCGAGAACCGGCGCGGTTGCTTCGATGAGGCCGAACACCAGCCCGGCGCGGATGGCGGCGGGCAGCGGCGGCCGGTGCGCCGCGCCGCGCGCGACGGCCGCCGCGAATGCATCGGTCGACATGCCGAGCGCGAGGGCGAGAATGGTGAGGGGGTTCATGCAGGTGGCCTTGTGGATGCGCTGTGCGAAGGCGCCCGCTGCGCAGAGCGGCTGGCCTACAGGCCGGGGTCTTCATCGGCAAGAGGCGTTGCACCTCGGGGCGGGTTGTCCGGCATCGACCGGGACCGCCGGGCCTTTTGCAGGGCAGCGCGCAGTTCCGCGCGGCTCAGCAGCCCGTCGCCATTGCTGTCCATGCGGTCGAACGCCTGTCCGCTCTGCCCCTGCGCCACCCATTCCGCCCGGTTGAGGCTTGGCTTGGGCGCGGCGGCCGCCGGCATTTCGGCCGCGATCAGCAGGAAAGGCAGCACCGCCATCATCGGCCCTCCTTGGTATGCGCTTCGTTACAATCGGTCTGGCGGCTGCATCTTCTACTTCCGTTGCCGCTGTGGCAAGCAGCAGTCTGGCAGGGGTCGCCTGCCAGCAATCCAACGGTTGAGGAGGCTATCCACGACGCCTGCCTCATGCCAGAGGAATGTTGCGTCGCCACGAGCCCAAGGCCATAGGAATGACCTTTCCAGGACTGTCACATGTCGAGCCGTTCGGTTTCCGGATTACTCCGGATGGCAGGGTCCGGTTGTCTTCCGGGCTTTCGGAAATTCCATGTTATGATGCGACTGGCGCGCGGGTCGCCACCCTATACGGTGTGCTGCTTTCGGGATGGGCGGGGCCGGGGCTGCGCGTTTCCGCAAGCGAAGTTCGCGCAGATTTTGCCGTGACCGACGAGCGGGTGTTCGTGCGTAGCCTGCTATATGGCCTGCACGGTATGTTTGCAGCAGTCAGCGAGGGGGTGCTCGGGCGGCATCTCTACCCGGATTTCGGTGGCTCGATTCCGCTGTGCTGGTGCGAGGACAGCGGCCGCATCGGCGCATCGGCGGACCAGATTCTCGACGATGCCGAGTATCAATCACGTTTTCTGCAAGAGCGCTATCAGCGGCTGGTTGCATCGGAAGGGCACGGCTGGATCACCGGTACCCTGACCGCGCACAACCGGATTCGCCGCCTGCTGCCAGGCCACGCGCTTGATCTCGCCACTCTGGCGCCACGACGCGTGTGGCCGTTGCCTGGGGAACTGCAATTCGGAGCCAGCCTGGAGGATGCGGCCGAACGGGCCGGAACAGCCCTTCGCGGATTCGTCACGGCCGTCGCCCGCGAACACCGCACAGCCATCACCCTGACCGCAGGGTTCGACAGCCGCATTCTGCTGGCGGCTGCGAGGGAGGTGAAGAGCGATCTGGAATTTGCCACGTTCGGCCGGGCGGGGGATGGGCTGGATCAGGATATGTCGGCCAGAATCTCGGCGGCATTGGGATTGAAGCACCGGCTGATCCCGACTCGCGAGGCCTCGGCGCAGGATGAATTGCGGTGGGACCGAATGGTTGGCCACTGCATGCGGGAGGTGAATCGCCGTATCCACCCCACGCTGGGCGACGTTCCGGCCGACATCGTGCTGACCGGAATGTATGGCGAGATAGGTCGCTCTCGCCTGTATCGGCAGGACACGTCGAGCATCAACGACAAACCTGCAACGGCGGAATTCGTGCTTTCCCGCCTGACGCTGCCGCTGGACCGCGAGCAAATTGCAGATGTCGCCCGCTGGGTCGAAGGGTTGGCATGGATGCCCCGTTCGATGGTGCTGGACATAGCCTTCAACGAGCTGAAGTTCGGCACATGGGCCTTGGGGCAGGCGCCGGCCCAGAAGGCGGTAAAGTGGTCGATGATGCCCTTTGCCCAAGCCGCGGTACAGGCGGCCTTCATGGAGACGGCGCCCGAAGTGAAGGGAACACAGGCACTGTTCACGGCCATCGCCACGCACCTTTGGCCGGATACGATGGACTTTCCGATCAACCGCTATGGCGATTGGCGCGACAGGCTGGGAAAGCTTGCCAAACTGACCGACCGTGAGCGGTTGTTGCGTTACCTAAGGGACAGGCTGGCGCGCTGAGCGACTGCCTAGTCCCACAGCCGATCATAGCGGCGGGACATCCAGGTCAGCAGTTCATATTGCGACAGGCCGCTGGCCGCCGACAGCGCGGGCAAATCGAAGTCGAGGGGCAGCCAGTCGCCTTCGGTGATCGTGGTGCCGGTCACGTCGACGGCCAGCATGTCCATCGAGATGCGCCCCGCAAGCGGCAGCCGCCGGCCGCCGGCCAGCACATGAAGATGCGGGGCGAGCAGCCGCGATATGCCATCGGCATAGCCGATGTTCAGGGTGGCGATCCGGCTTTCGCGCGTTGCCCGCCATGTGGCGCCATAGCCGACTTCGGCGCCTTCGGGCACGTCGCGCAACTGGATCACGCGGGCTTCCGGGCGGACGACCGGCATCACCTGGGCGTCAGGATGTGGCACCCCGCCATACAGGCCAAGGCCGGGGCGGACATGATCGAAGCTGTAGGCGCGCCCCCAGCAGATGCCGGCTGAATTGGCGAGCGCGCGCCGGGCCTGTGGCTCGAAGCCTGCGAACGTGTGGAACGCGGCAAGCTGGCGTGGCGTAAGGGGGTGCGCGGGTTCGTCGGCGCAGGCCAGATGGCTGTGCACCGTATCCACCCGAATGCCCGCCACTGCGCCCAGATCGCCCGCCGCAAGCCCCAGGCGGTTCATGCCGGTTTCGACCATGATGTCGGCCGTGCGGCCGGGGAAGGCTGTGGCCCATTGCGCGCATTGGGCTGGCGTATTGAGGACCGGGCGCGCCGCCGGCAGCGCCCGTGCGGCAGGCGTGCATTCAGCCGTGAACCCATGCAGCACGAGGATCGGCAGATCGGGCCGCGCCAGCGCCACGGCCTCGGGCCAGGTCGAGACGGCGAACGCCCGTGCGCCCGAGCGTTCCAGTATCCGCACGACTTCTGCCGCGCCCAGACCATAGCCATCGGCCTTGACGGCGGGGATTGCAGGCACGCCCGCCTTTTCCTCGAACCAGCGGAAATTGCCTGCAAGCGCCTGACTATCGAGGCGGAGCCTGAGAGGGGCCGGGATCAGTGGAGCCTGAATCAGCGGGGCGTTTGCCATGCGGCAGGAATAGGTTGGCATAGGCGGCCGCGCAACCATCGCCCGCGCCTGCCGCTAGACGTTCAGCTTCATCGCCTTCAGGAACCGCATGGTTTCCAGCGGGCCGAGGCCGGCATTGTCGACGCGGATATGCACCCGGTCGATCGTGCCGTCGAACGCAAAGGGTGCCCGATAGGCCGCGGATACGCGGTTCCCGAAGTCGGCGCCGACGGAAAAGCCATCGTAGCTTGTGGAAAACAACGCGTGGGCAAAGCGGCGTTCGGCGCGCTTTTCGCCGTTCACAAAAAGCGCGCCGGCGCCATCGAACGGCCGGGATTTCATCGTCTGCACATAGCGGATCTCCAGCGCGCCTTCCGGCACCGGGCCGCCGTCGATCACCTCGCGCCAGGGCAGCAGCGACTGTTCGTAGAACAGCCGCCCTCCCTTTACATAGAGCGTGTACCCGGCTGGCTGGCTGCCATGGGCGACCAGCACCCCGTCGCCCAGCCGGTGGCAGGATACGGTGATTTCATGCGGGAGGCCGCAGCAGACCGGCGCGGCCTCGCGGCTCAGCCGTTCGATGGGCGGCGTCAGCACCCATTCCGATCGCAGCCCGCGCGCCTGCCGGTCCTGCACCATGCGGATGACCATCGCCCGGTCGTCCAGCGGAAACACATCGTGGGTTTTTGCAGCCTGCTGCCACTTCGCTTGCAGTTCCCGCACCTTTTCCGGCATCGATGCGGCAAGATCGTGCAGCTCGTTCGGATCCTTCGACAGATCGTAAAGTTCCCAGCGGTCATCGCCGAACGGCGCGCCGCGCCGGTGGTTGGTGACGAGGCGGAAGGGCGCCGAATAATAGGCGCGCTGCCCGCCCAGTTCGAAATATTGCTCGGTGCGGGTCGGCGCCGTTGCCGAAGCGAACGTCGGCAGGATCGATCTGCCCTGCGGCGGCTTCAGCCTGCGGCCGTTGCGGCTGGCGGGGGCGGTGCGGCCGGTTGCTTCGAGGATGGTGGGCAACAGGTCGATCACATGCACGAACTGCTGCCGGATCGCCCCGGCCTCGCCGTTGCCGGCTGGCCAGCTTGCGATCAGCGGGTCGGCGACGCCACCCAGATGGGTATATTGCTTGTAGAGCCGGTAGGGCGTGTTGGAGGCGTTCGTCCAGCCGACGGGGTAGTGCGGGAAGGTAGGGTCTTCGCCCATCACCGGATAGAGCTTTTGCGCTTCGGCCACGGGAACCGGCCGGCCGTAGGCGGCGGCAAAGACGTTGGGCGTGCCGGTCGGCGTTCCTTCGGCGGACGCGCCGTTGTCGGAAAACAGCAGGATCAGCGTGTTGTCCAGCTGGCCGAGCGCCCGCAGCCGTTCGACCAGCCGGCCGATGTTGGCATCGATGTTCGCCAGCATCGCCGCGTAGATTTCCATGTAGCGTGCATAAAGCGTGCGTTCGGATGCCGGGAGATCGGCCCAGGGGCGGGCATTGTGGCCGAGCGGCGGCAGCGCGGTTTCCGCCGGAATAAGGCCGAGCTGCTTTTGCCGTTGCAGCCGCGTGGCGCGGATTTCGTCCCATCCGGCATCATACCGGCCCTTGAAGCGGTCGCGTTCGGCGGCGCGGGCCTGTAGTGGCGAATGCAGCCCCGGGTAGGCCAGTTGCAGATAGAACGGCCGCCCCGGCTCCAGCGCCTGCTGCGTCGAGACATAGCGGATCGCCCGGTCGGTCAGGTCGTCGGTGATGTAATAATCCGGCGTTGCCGGCGGTTCGACGGGGGCGACGCCGTCGAACAGCTCGGACGGGGCGAAATAGTCGGTCGAATGGCCCTGAAACCAGTAGGCGCGCTGAAATCCGCGCTGCGTCGGCCAGTTGTCATAGGGACCGTTCGCGCCCGATGCATGCGCCGAATTTACATGCCATTTGCCGACGAGGAAGCTGTTCCAGCCTGCGTCGCCAAGGATTTCGGCAAGGGTTGCGGCGTCGTGCGTCAGGTCTCCGCGATAGCCGGGATAGCCGGAATCCACGTCGGCGAGCCAGCCCATTCCCGCGCTGTGGTGGTTGAGACCGGTCAGGTAGGCGGCGCGCGTCGGGCTGCACATGGCGGTGGTGCGGAAGTTCGCATAGCGGACGCCGCGCGCCGCCAGCGCGTCGATGTGGGGTGTGGGGATTTCCGAGCCGTAGCAGCCGAGATCGGCAAAGCCGACATCGTCGAGGATGATGGTGACGATGTTGGGTGCGCCTTTGGGCCATGGCTGACGGTCGGGTGCGGCGGGCCGGCTGTCGGCGAAGCTTTCGGAGACGAGGGCAGGTTCGCCGGGCTTCCCGGCGGGTGGCGAAACCAGCGCCCGCCGCCGTTGCTCGACGGCGCGCGCGCCGAGAGCGGCCGCCCCGGCAATGCCTGCGCCTGCTGCGCCGCCCAGCAGCAGCGAACGGCGGTCCAGGCGCTTCGTTCCCTCGTCATCGCGGTTGGTCGTCATCTGGCCCTCGTGCGGTTTTTCCGCCCGCGCGTGCGGGCAGGCTGAACAATTCCCGGTCGGACGCGATCCACAGGTGCCCGCCGAAGTGCTGGCGGGCGTTGCCCAGAAAGGCGGCCTCGAGGCCCGGTATCCTGAGCGGCGGCACGATGTGGGTCAGCGCCAGCGCGCCGACCCTTGCGCGCGCCGCCTGCATGGCGACCTGTTCCGGGGTGCTGTGGTAGTTTTCGATGTCGTGCAGGATCTGCGCCAGCGCCCTGTTGCCTGCAGCCCGCGCGGCGCTGCCCAGCACCCTGACGAGGCGCGGTTGCAGCGCTTCATGGACGAGGAGGTCGCAGCCGCGCGCCACCTCGACCAGCAGCGGATCGGGGGCGGTGTCGCCGGAAACGGTGACGCAGGCCCCCGCATGATCGATGCGATAGCCGACGGCCGGTTCGACGGGGCCGTG
>NZ_DBNHFX010000175.1:0-20329 GCF_057137845.1 Sandaracinobacteroides sp.
CGCTTTCCACCACCACGTCCGCCTTGGGCAGGCGTTCGGCTTCTTCCGGAGGAAGCGCCATCGCCGCACCCAGATCCAGCGCAAGCGCGCGCTTTTCCGGGCTTGGATCCACTGCCATCACCGGCACCGCGCCCGCCGCCAGCGCCCCCAGAAGCGCCGCCAGCCCGACGCCGCCAAGGCCGAACACCGTTACCGATTCGCCCGCCCGCGTGGCCGCAGTGTTCAGCACGGCGCCAACACCGGTCAGCACCGCGCAGCCGAACAGGGCGGCGATTTCGGGCGGAATGTCGGCATCGACCTTCACCGCCGAGCGCCGGTCGATCACGGCATGCGTTGCAAAGGCGGAAACGCCCAGATGATGCTGCACCGGCGCGCCGCATTCGTGCAGGCGGACGCCGCCCGCCAGCAGCCGGCCTGCGCCATTGGCCGCCGATCCCTCGGCGCAGAGATACCCCTCGCCGCCGGTGCAGGCCGCACATTCGCCGCACGAAGGCAGGAACGCCAGCACTACCCGGTCGCCCGTGCGGAACTGCCGGTCGTCGGCGTCGCCGGTTGTAACGACCGTCGCACAGGCTTCGTGCCCCAGCGCCATCGGCATCGGCCGCGGCCGGTCGCCGTTGATCACCGACAGGTCCGAGTGGCACAGCCCGGCGGCTTCGATCTTCACCAGCAACTCGCCGGGGCCGGGCGGGTCGAGGTCGAGTTCGCACAGATCCAGCGGCGCGGTCTGGCCATATGGGCGCGCGTGGCCGCCGCAACTGCGCAATACTGCCGCCCGGATCTTCATTATGCCCCCTTCGCCGCTGCGGCATCCTTCGCGGCCTTGGCCTCTGCGCCGTCACCGCTCAGCAGTTCGGCAATCCACGCCAGCGACGGATTGTGCCGCAGCACCGACAGCAGCACGATCGTGATCTGCACGCCGATGAAGGCGCCCGGAATGCCCCAGATGATCGCCCAGAAAAACACCGAGAACAGCACCAGCACCGCCGACATCGACAGCGCGCTGCCCGCCATCAGCGGTTCGATATAGCTGCCCAGCACGAAGTTGATCGCGCTCGTTCCGCCGACAGCCGCCAGCACCATCCACAGGCTGCCGAACTGTGCGGCGGCGAACAGGCCGATGAAGATCGCCACGATCAACGGCCCGATGAACGGGATGAAGTTCATCGTCCCCACCAGAATCGCCCAGGCCAGCGGTTCCTCAAGGCCGATCAGCCGGAAGAACAGATAACAGACCACGGTGTCGATCGCCGAAACCACCAGCCTGACCTTCATATAAAGGCCGAACTTGGCCGACACGTCGGCGGCAATCGCCGACACCCGCATTCCCGGACGCCCTGCCTCGATCCGCGCCAGCCGCCGCGCCATGCCTTCCAGTTCGGTCAGACCCAGCACCACGAACACGAACACCAGCAGCGCAAAGCCGCTGATGACCCGCGCCTGATCGACGATCGCCATCACCGGGCCGACGATCCAGCGCGGTTCGAAGCTGGATGGCAGCAGGAACTCCATCGGCATGTCCTGGCTGGCCAGAAAATCGTTCACCTGCCGATAGACGGCGTCGAAACGGCCCATATTGGCCATCACCCAGCCGGCCACCTGCCCGATGCCCCACATCACCATCGAGAAGAACAATACCAGCACCACCAGCGTCAGCAGCACCGTCGCCAGCAGCGCCACACCCTTGCCGACGATCGGCTGCAACCGCTGCATGAAGCGCGCGGTAAGCGCGATGATGAACAGCGCGAACACCAGCGGCTCGAACACCGGCGCGCCGAAATACAACAGCACCATCGCACTGAGCAGCCCAACCAGCGCCAGCGCCAGCGCTGCCCCCCCCCGCTTCATGCCATCGATCGAAGCCACCACGCAAAACCCCTACCGGACGCCTGTTCCGGCTTAGACACGGATTTTCGGGGAAATTCCAGCAGCCTTTGGCCGCCGGCCGTCATGGTGCTGCCGGGGAGGATTGAACTCCCGACCTCAGCCTTACCAAGGATGCGCTCTACCACTGAGCTACGGCAGCATGCCATGACAGGCGCGACAAACCCGGCGTGCGGGCCTCGCGGTGGCGGCGCGCTTGCATGAGGAGGCGCGCGAAGTCAAGCCAAGGCAGGCTGAAAATGCCCCGTCAGGCTGGTGCAGGCGCCGGTCCGGCGGCGGCCGGAAGCGTCAGAACCGCCATCAGCCCGCCAAGATCCTCGCTTTCCAGAAGCCGCACATTACCGCCGTAGATCGCCGCCACATCGCGGACGATCGCAAGCCCAAGCCCGGTGCCGGGCATCCCGGTATCGAGCCTTGTGCCGCGCTCGAACATCGCCTCGCGCTGTTTCAGCGGGATGCCGCGTCCGTCGTCCTCGACCTGAATCCGGATCATCGCGCCGTCCCGGCCCCACGTTTCACCCACCGTCACGAACACGCGCCCGCCGCCATATTTCGCCGCGTTGTCGATCAGGTTTCCGGCCATTTCCTCAAGATCCTGTCGTTCGCCGCGGAACATCGCGCCCCGGTCGCCTGCAATGTCGATCACCACGCCGCGCGCTTCGTAGATGCGCTCGACTGCGGTGATCAGTCGCTCCAGCGTCGGCCAGACCTCGGCACGCGCCGTCGCCGATGTGCGCCGGCCCATCGCCCGCGCGCGCGCCAGATGGTGATCGACATGGCGGCGCATCGCCGAAAGTTCGCGGATCACGGCTGCCGCAAGGTCGGGCGAATCGGCCGCCGCCTCGTTGGTCAGCACGCTCATCGGTGTCTTCAGGGCGTGCGCAAGGTTGCCGGCATGGGTGCGCGCTTCCTCGGCGGCCAGTTCGTTATGCTGCAACAACGCGTTCAGTTCATTCACCAGCGGCGCGACTTCCGGGGGAACGTCGGTCAGCGGCACCCTGCTGGCCCGGCCGGAACGGATCGCGCTAAGCGAAGCGGAAATCCGGCCCAGCGGCATCAGCCCGACACTTGCCTGCACGATCGCCAGCAGCATCAGCCCGGCGCCCAGTGCCGCCAGCGAGGTGAACAGCGTGCGCCGCACGCGGGCAAGCTGATCATCGAGCCGGGCCGTGCTTTGCGCTACCTGAAAACGCCAGGTCACGCTGGAGCCGGGGATGATCCCGTCGCGTTCGATGATCCGCAGCGGCTCGTTGCTGAACTCGGTCGAGCGCGAAACGCAGGGTTCGACGCACGATTTCGAGAAATCGACCGGCAGTTCCCGATCCCACAACGACCTCGACCGGAACGGATGCCGTCCTTCGGCTGCAACCTGCCAATACAGGCCGGAATAGGGTTCGTTGAAGGCGGGGTCGACCGGCGGGCGGTTGAACCGCACTTCGCCGAACGGGTCCAGCTCGGCGGCGGCAAGCATCGCCGGGATGGCGGCTGCCAACTGGTCGTCGAAATTGCGAACGATGGTGCCAGTGACGATCCGGTCCAGCGCCACCCCGCCGACAAGCAGAAGCCCGGCGATCCAGAAAGCCGCCAGCAGCACGATCCGGCGGCGCAGCGAACCCGGCGCGCGTGCGCCGTCCGCCGCACCGCCTGACCGGACCTCAGCCGTCGAGGCTGTAGCCGAGGCCGCGGATGGTGGTGATGAGATCTGCGCCAAGCTTCTTCCGGATCCGCGTGATGAACACTTCGATCGTGTTCGAGTCGCGATCGAAGTCCTGATCGTAGATATGCTCGATCAGCTCGGTGCGGGAAACCACCTTGCCCTTGTGATGCATCAGATACGACAGCAGCTTATATTCCTGCGCCGTCAGTTTGACCGGCTCTCCGGCAAGAGTGACGCGACCGGACCGGGTATCCAGACGAACATCGCCCGCCACCAGTTCCGACGACGCATTGCCGCTGGCGCGACGAATCAGCGCCCGCAGCCGCGCAATCAGTTCTTCCGACTGGAAGGGCTTCGCCAGATAGTCGTCGGCGCCCGCATCCAGCCCGGCAACCTTGTCCGACCAGCTATCGCGCGCCGTCAGCACCAGAACCGGCATGACATGGCCCGCCTTGCGCCAGCGGTCGAGGACGGTCAGCCCGTCGACTTCCGGCAGGCCCAGATCGAGGATCACCGCGTCGTAGCTCTCGGTTTCGCCGAGGAACTGCCCTTCCTCGCCGTCATGTGCGCTGTCGACCGCATAGCCGGACGATTCCAGCGTCTGCCGCAACTGCCGCGCCAGCGTCGGCTCGTCCTCGACGATCAGGATCCGCATGCCCTTTTTGTACTCCTGCCGTTAGTGGCGCACGCTTGCGCGCTATTGCCGGATGGAAAGCTCGCGGCCGGTGCGGCCGTCCATGTCCACCCAGACCACGTTGCCACCCGGACGCACGAATTTGAAGCGATAGATGTTGCGCGAAATATCCGGCTCGACGCCCAGATACTGCCCGCGCCCGACGGTCTGCGCCCGATGCAGCAGCTCCTCGAAGCTGCGATTCTGCCCCAGTTCGCGCTGCGAACGCGCATGTTCCTGGTCGGAAATGTCGCGGCCCTGACGGAAGCCCTGCCGGTCGCCGCCATCACGCTGGAAAGCCAGCGAAGGAGTGGCAGCCATCAGCATCAGCACGGCCGCACAGGCGGCGGCGGCATGCGATCTGGGTGGAAAGGGATTTACAGGCGGTTTCATGATGATGGGCCACGCCTAGGGCTTTGGCCGTGAACTCGTTCTGAATGGTCCCTCACGCCGCCATGGTTGCCTCAGCGGCTGCCACATGGCAAGCGCTGCCGCGCAATGGCTGCCCCGATCGTATCCCTCGAAGATATTTCCCTCCGGCAAGGCGACGGCCTGCTGTTCTCGGATCTGTCGCTCTTCATCGGCGAGCGCGACCGCATGGCGCTGATCGGCCGCAACGGCGTCGGCAAGACGACCCTGTTGCGCCTGATCGCCGGAACCCTCGAACAGGATCTCGGCCGCAGGTCGGTCAGGCCCGGCGCACGGATCGTCGTGCTGCCGCAGGATCCGGCGGTCGCCGGCTTCGAAACGCTGGCCGATTTCGCGCTGGCAGGCCCGAACGCCCCGCCACGCCACGCCGTGGAAGCGATTGCCACGCAACTGGGCCTCGACCTCTCGATCACCTCTGAAACCTCGTCCGGCGGCGAACGGCGGCGCGCCTCGATCGCCCGCGCCCTCGCCGAGGAACCGGATCTGCTGCTGCTCGACGAGCCGACCAACCATCTCGACCTCGAAGCGATCGACTGGCTGGAAGGCTGGCTCAGCCGCTACACCGGCGCGTTCCTCGTCATCAGCCACGACCGCACCTTCCTCACCCGGCTCACGCGCGCGTGCCTGTGGCTCGATCGCGGCCAGTTGCGGCGGCAGGAAGTCGGCTTCGGCGGCTTCGAGGCATGGACCGAAGCTGTCTATGCCGAGGAAGCCAGGTCCGCTGAAAAGATGGACGCAAAAATCGCCCAGGAACTCCACTGGCTGCAACGCGGCGTCACTGCCCGGCGGCGGCGCAACCAGGGAAGGCTCGAACGGCTGCACCTGATGCGGGCCGAGCGGCGGGCGATGCTGGGCATGCAGGGAACGGCGAAACTGGCCGTCACCGCCGACGACAGCAAAACCAAGATCGTCATCAACGCCGAGAATATCTCGAAATCCTTTGGCGACCGGCAGATCATCCGCGACTTCTCGATCCGCATCCAGCGCGGAGACCGGATCGGCGTGGTCGGTCCGAACGGCACCGGCAAGACGACGCTGCTGAAACTGCTGACGGGCGAACTGCAACCCGACACCGGCACCGTCACCCGCTCGAAAACATTGTCGGGCATCACCATCGACCAGCAGCGCAAGCTGATGGATCCAAGCCGCCGCGTGCGCGACGTGCTGGCCGACGGCGGCGACTGGATCACCGTGCGCGGCTCGAAGAAGCATATTCAGGGCTATCTGAAGGAATTCCTGTTCCAGCCGACCGTGGCCGACGCCAGAATCGGCGGCTTTTCCGGTGGCGAACGCTCGCGGCTGCTGCTTGCGCGCGAATTTGCCCGCGAATCAAACCTGCTCGTCCTCGACGAACCCACCAACGATCTCGACCTCGAAACCCTCGACCTGTTGCAGGAAGTCATCGCCGACTATGAAGGCACGGTCCTCATCGTCAGCCACGACCGCGATTTTCTGGACCGCACCACCACGATGACAATCGGTCTCGATGGTTCGGGCCGGGTCGATCTGGTGGCGGGGGGGTTCCGCGAACTCGAAGCCCTGCGGGCATCGCGGGCGTCGGCGCAAAAGCCCGGCGCACAACAACGCTCAGCCACCCCGACAGCAGACCGCCCACGCGACGCACAGCCGAAGAAGCTGGGCTTTCGCGATCAGCATGATCTGGAGAAGCTGCCAGCGCGTATCGCCAAGCTGGAAGCAGGCATCGCCGCACACGAAACAAGCCTTGCCGACGCCGATCTTTATGCGCGTGATCCCGACAGGTTCAACCGCCTGACCGCCGAAGTGGAAAAGTTGCGCGCCGAACTGTCCGCCGCCGAGGAACGCTGGCTGGAAGTTGCCGAAAAGGCCGAGGCGCTGGGCTGAGCTTCAGCCCGGCGTCCGACCAACCGGTCAGGCGAACTCGACGCCTTCGCCCGGCTCCATGTCGATGCGTGCGTCATGCAGCCCGGCGCCGTGCAGCGGGGCTGCATCCGGCGTGTCCGAACGAATGAACACCTCGACGCGCGGCGCGATATTGTCGCGCCAGCGGCGGCCGTTGAAGATGCCATAGTGGCCGACTTCCTCGGCCATCAGATAGACCTTGTCTTCGTCGGCCAGATTGACCGCGATCTCCAGCGCGGCCCTGGTCTGCCCGAGGCCGGAAATATCGTCGCGCTCGCCCTCGATCGCCATCAGCCGCACGTCGGTGATTGCGCCAGGATCGACCTTGACGCCCCGGTGCGTCATCTCTCCCTTCGGGAGCAGATGGCGCTGAAACACCACGTCGATGGTTTGCAGATAGAATTCCGAAGTCATGTCGCAGACGGAACGATATTCGTCGTAGAATGATTTGGTGCTGTCGGCGGATTCGCCATCGCCCTGCACCAGATGTTTGAACATCTCCCAGTGCGAAACCATGTGGTTGCCCAGATTCATCGACATGAATCCGGCCAGTTGCAGAAAGCCCGGATAGACCTTGCGCCCACCGCCCGGATAGTAAAGCGGCACCTGCGCGATGACGTTCTGCCGGAACCATGCATGCGGCCGCTGCATCGCCAGATCATTGACTGCGGTCGGAGCACGGCGGGTATCGACGGGGCCGCCCATCATGGTCAGCGAAGCGGGGCGCGCCGGATGCTTTGCCGCCGACATCAGGCAGACCGCCGCGTAAACGGGAACGGATGGCTGGCAGACGGCCAGCATATGGGTGCGCGGCCCGCCTTCCGGGGTGATCTGCGCCAGCCAGTCGGTCACATAATCGATATAGTCGTCGAGGTCGAAGCGCCCTTCGCCGGGCGGAACCATCTTCGCGTCGCGCCAGTCGGTGATATAGACGTCGTGGCTCGGCAGCATGCGTTCAACCGTGCCGCGCAGCAGCGTTGCATAATGGCCCGACATCGGCGCCACGATCAGCAGCTTCGGATCATCCGCGCGCGCGCCGTGGCGAACAAAATGCTTCAGTTGTCCGAACGGCTTGCGGCCGACGATTTCCTCGGTCACCTGCACGATGCGGCCGTCGCAGACCGTCGCATCCAGGCCGAAGCCGGGCTTTCCGTAAGGCGCCGCCGCGTGCGAGAACACGTCGAGCGCGGCAGCCGCCACTTCGCCCGCACCGCTATAGGCCAGCGGATTGGCGGGGCTGCCCCACCAGGCTGCACTCAGCCGGGCTGCGGCACTTGCGCCGCTCAGCCAGCCGCGACCCAGTTCATATGCATCATAGAGCATGACCAACCCCCTTCATCTCGTCGTTTCCCCCGGGGGTCCGGTTGTCCCAGCCTCCCCGGAACATATTCTGCACGCCATGCCTGTCGCTCAAACCACGACACCTCCGCTTGATTGATCCTGAGTCTAGTAGTTTTTCCGCGCCTGTGAATAGAAATTTTTGCAACGCAACCGGATCGACCCCATATCCGCCTCATCAGGCAGGAGAAAGAATATGGTTGATACCTCCGGCACATCGCGTCCGCTGCACGGGCGCCGCGCCACCGTAACCGGGTCCACCAGCGGCATCGGTCTCGCAATTGCAAAAGCGCTGGCTGAAGCCGGCGCCGATGTCGCACTGAACGGCTTCGGCGACCACAGCGCCGCTATGGAAAGCGTCGCCGAACATGGTACGCGGGTGGTGTTCGTCGGCGCCGACATGTCGAAAGGCGCCGACGCGCAGGCGTTCATCGGCGAAGTGCAAAAGCAACTGGGCGGGCTGGACATTCTGGTCAACAACGCCGGGATCCAGCACGTCGCCCCGGTCGAGGAATTCCCCGACGACAAGTGGGACGCGATCCTCGCGCTCAACCTGTCCTCGGACTTCCACACCATGAAGGCGGCGATCCCGGCGATGAAGGCGGCGAACTGGGGCCGCATCATCAACATCGCATCGGCACACGGCCTCGTCGCGTCGCCCTACAAGTCGGCCTATGTGGCGGCGAAACACGGCGTCCTCGGCCTCACCAAGACGGCGGCTCTCGAACTGGCGGAAACGCACGTCACGGTGAACGCCATCTGCCCCGGCTTCGTCGATACGCCGCTGGTGCGCGGGCAGATCGCCGATCAGGCCAAAGCGAACCACCTGACCGAAGAACAGGTGATGAAGGACATCATCCTCGCCTCGCAGCCGACCAAGCGTTTCATCACCGCCGAACAGGTGGCGGCGCTGGCGCTTTATCTGTGTTCGGATGCGGCAAGCGGCGTCACCGGCTCGGCCTTCTCGATCGACGGCGGCTGGACCGCCCGCTGATCCCGGCCGCGCGGCGCGGGACATCCTGTCAGCGATAGAGATAGTCCCGCGTCAGCGGCGCCCCGTCGCGGTGGCGGGCCAACTGGATCTGAAAAACCGCATGATCGTCGTTGCGGAAGGCGTTGATCGCGCCTGCCAGATAAAACTCCCACATGCGGAAAAAACGCTCGTCATACAGTGCCACGATATCGGCGCGGCGGGCGCGGCAGCGCTTCAGCCAGTGCTCCAGCGTCCATGCATAGTGCAGGCGCAGCACCTCGATGTCGGTTGCGAACAGGAAAGCGCGCTCGATGTGCGGCATCACTTCGCTAAGCGCCGGCGTATAGCCACCGGGAAAGATGTATTTCGCCGTCCATGGGTCGGTCGCGCCCTTGCCGCCGGCCCGGCCGATGCTGTGGATCAGCGCCACCCCGTCTGGCTTCAGCAGCCTCGCGACATGGTCGAAATAGGTAGTGTAGTTCGGCCGGCCGACATGTTCGAACATGCCGACGGACACGATGCGATCGAAGCTCCCGGTAACGTCGCGATAATCCATCAGCTCATAGCGGACATGGGCCGACATCCCCAGTTCCTCGGCCTTCGCGCGGGCGTATTTCAGTTGTTCTTCGGATAGCGTGATGCCCAGCACCTCGGCGCCGGATATCCGGTGGATGTGGCGCGCCATGCCGCCCCAGCCGCAACCGATGTCCAGCACGCGCAAGCCGGGCTTCAGGCACAGCTTGGCGGAAATATGGGCAAGCTTGTCGCGCTGCGCGCGATCGAGATCGCTGTCGGGGCCGCGATTGTCCTCGCGGAAGTAGGCGCAGCTATATTGGCGCTCCGGGTCGAGGAACAGGTCATACAGCCGGTCTGACAGGTCATAGTGGTGGGCGACGTTGCGTTTCGCGCGCCTGCGCGCGTTCAGTTCGTCCCATCGGGCAGCGATCCGCTGCTGGTTCCACAACCCCATCCGCAGGTCGTTCGAACGATCCCAGCGGAAGTTGCGCCCGACAAGATCGACGAGGTCGCCGATATCGCCTCCCTCGACCAGCAACCGGCCATCGACAAAGGCCTCTCCGGTGCCAAGCGGCGGGTTGCGGGCAATCTTCCGCGCGGTGGCGGAATCAGTCAGTCGCACACGGACAGGTGCCGCAGCCGGATCGCCATAACGGCGGGTGGTGCCGTTCGCGTCCGTCACCTCGATCGCGCCTATGGTGATGGCGCGACCGAGCAATCTGTCGAGAAGCCACATGCCCGCATGTTGGCCCGGCAAAGCCGACAGGGCAACCCCCGAAGCCTGCCCCGATCAGAGCGCATCCAGCGCGTGACAGCCCCGCCCCGCTGCCGCTAGCGTGCGGCGCATGGCGGAACGCTTCGACGCGATCATCATCGGCGCAGGCCACAACGGGCTGGTCGCCGGCTTCTATCTGGCGCGCGCCGGGCTTCGGGTCTGCCTCGTCGAACGGCTGGCAACCGTCGGCGGCTGCGCCGTCACCGAGGAATTCGTGCCCGGCTTTCGCAATTCGGTGGCAAGCTACACCGTCAGCCTGCTGCAACCGCGCATCATCCGCGACATGCGCCTTGCCGAACGCGGCTACCGGGTCGTCACCCGTCCCGTCTCCAACTTTCTTCCGCTGGATGATGGCCGCTATCTGCTCTCGGGCGGCGGCCTCGCCCGCACGCAGGCTGAATTCGCTCGCTTCTCCAGAGCCGATGCCGCTGCACTTCCCCGCTATCAGCAGATGCTGGACGAAGTGGCCGACGTGCTGCGGGCGCTGGCCTTGCAGACCCCGCCGGATGCCGGCGGCGGCCTCGCCGATCTTGTCCGGCTTGTCGGTCAGGCACGGCCCGTTGCCGGGCTTTCGCTCGAACGCCAGCGCGACCTTCTGGCGCTGTTCACCCGTTCGGCGCGCGAATTCCTCGAGGACTGGTTCGAAAGCGAGCCGGTGCAGGCGGTGTTCGGTTTCGATTCGATCGTCGGCAATTATGCCAGCCCCGACACGCCCGGTTCCGCCTATGTGCTGCTGCATCATGTGTTCGGCGAAGTGAACGGTCGCAAGGGCGAATGGGGCCATTGCATCGGCGGCATGGGTGCGATCACGCAGGCGATGGCCGCCGCCGCGCGCGACGCCGGCGCCGAGATCCGGCTGGAAAGCCCGGTCGGGCGCGTGCTGGTCGATAGCGGCCGCGTCGCCGGGGTGCGGCTGGCGGGCGGCGCCGAACTGCACGCGCCGGTCGTGCTGTCGAACCTCGGGCCGAAACCGCTGGTGCAGCACCTTCTGGACCCTGCCGACGTCGCGCCCGAAGTGCGCGCCCGGATCGATGGTTTCCGCACCGGTTCGGGCAGCTTCCGCATGAACGTCGCGCTTTCGGGGCTGCCGCGGTTTTCCGCCCTTCCCTCCGATGGCGAACATCACCGCTCGGGCATCATTCTGGCGCCCAGTCTTTCCTACATGGACCGGGCGTTCACCGATGCGAAAAACTTTGGCTGGTCGCGCCAGCCGATCGTCGAGATGCTGATCCCCTCGACGGTCGATCCGTCGCTTGCCCCCGAAGGCGCGCATGTCGCCAGCCTGTTCTGCCAGCAGTTCGCACCCCGCCTGCCGGACGGCCGCGACTGGAAGCAGGCCGAAGACGCCGCCGCCGACACCGTGTTCGACACCATCGAGCGGTTCGCGCCGGGCTTTCGGAAGCTGGTGGTCGGCCGGCAGATCCTGTCGCCGCAGGGGCTGGAAGCACGGTTCGGGCTGGCCGACGGCGACATATTCCACGGTCGCATGAGCCTCGACCAGCTCTGGTCGGCAAGGCCGCTTCTGGGGATGGGCGCCTATCGCGGGCCGGTCGGCGGCCTGTATCTCTGCGGCGCCGGCAGCCACCCCGGTGGCGGCGTCACCGGCGCGCCGGGGCACAACGCGGCGCGCGCAGTGCTGGCGGATCGGGGGGTTTTCGCACGATTCCTTCGCCGCTAGTCTGCCCGGCATGGCGGGATGGTGGGACAGGCATGTGGTGCCGCGCGCGATCGGTTTCTGCTGCACGCAGCCGCCGATCATGGAGCGCCGCGCTGAAGTCGTGCCGCTGGCCACAGGCCATGTCCTCGAACTGGGCGCAGGCGGCGGCGCCAATCTCGGCTTTTATGACCGGCGCGCCATCAAGTCCGTAACCGGCGTTGATCCGTCAGACGAACTGATCGACCTCGCCCGGAAACGCGCCACCGATGCCGACGCCGGTTTCTTCCGGGTGGAGCACGGCACCGCCGAGGCACTGCCCTTCGCCGACGCCAGCTTCGACACAGTGGTTTCCACCTTCACGCTTTGTTCGGTCGCCGATCAGGCGCAGGCGTTGCGCGAAGCGCGCCGGGTGCTGAAACCCGGCGGGCGGCTGCTGTTTCTGGAACATGGATTGTCGCCCGATGCAGGCACCCGCAAATGGCAGCACCGGCTCGATCCCCTGTGGTGCAGGCTGGTCGGCGGGTGCCACCTGGCGCGGCCCGTCACCGCCGCCATCGAGAGCGCAGGCTTCACCGTAGCCGACAGGCACGGCCGCTATATGGAACGGACGCCGCGCTTCGTCGGCTGGGTGGAATGGGGGGCGGGCAGCACCGGCTGACGCGCCGCCCCGTCATCCGATCCTCAGAACATCAGCTTTCGCACCGAGATTTCGATGCTGCGGCCCACCGGATCCATGTACCAGGGCTGATAGCCGATCGGCGTATTGCCGACGGAATCGCGCACATCGACACGATCGTTCAGCAGGTTGTTCACCCCGATCGACACCCGCATCCCGCGTACCCACGGCGCCTTGGCAACCAGATCCAGCCGCTGCCCCAGATCGGCGAACAGGCGCAGGTTCAGCGTCGTCAGGCTGGAAAAATGCAGGTCTCCGGCGCCGGGCTGTGCGGCCGGGCCTGCCAGCACCCGCGTTCCCGTCTGCCATTTCACCGAGGCAAAGCCGCCATAGCCGCTGCGGTTCGCCATCACCCGGCCTTCCAGCATGTGGCGCGGCGTGCCGCCGGTGCCGCCGGCCGCCGATCCGTTCAGCATATCGAGTTCAGGCAGGCCATCACGGATCAGCACACGGTCGGCAAATCGCCAGCTATGATAGAGCGACAGCATCAGCCGCCCCTCGCCAAAGCCGCCGCCGCCCGGTCGTCCGGCCGGGCCGCCGCCGGGGCCGCGCTGCTGCTGCATCCAAGCGGGAACGCCGGGCATCGGCTTGCCGCTTGCTTCGGCTTCCTTGCGGGCCTTTTCCAGTTCGGCACGCCGGCGGGCCATCGCCTCGAGGTCGGCCTTCGATGCCTTCAGTTTGGCGGTATAGTTGAAGCCCCAGCGCAGCTCCGAACGGTCGGACCGGGCGAAATTCACCGGCCGGTTGTCCATGAACAGCAACTGCCCGCTGGAATCGCGGATGAAACGATCGGGAAAGGCTGCTTCGATTTCGGCGGTCGCGGCCGGGAAGCTGGAAATCGGCCCGGTGATGCGCGTGCGCACGAAATCCGCCTGCAGGTCGATGTCGGCGCTTTGCAGCGGCTTCAGCCGCGCGCCAAGCTTCCACGTCAGCCGGTTGTCGGCCGCAAGATCGGGGTTGCCGCCGTCCAGCCGGGTGATTTCCACGGTCTCTCCGGTTACATAGTCGAAGATGCGGACATTGGGCGTCTGGATCTGCGGATTGCCCAGTTGCTGCATGGTCGGAATGCCGCGCTCCGAGGTGAACGACGCGATCATCTGCAACGGCTGCACCGGCCGCCAGGTCAGGCCGCCGCCCCAGGTGACGAAGGTGCCGAAATCCGAATAGCGATCGACCGAGGCGTTGCCGTTCAAAGACAGGTCGCCCAGCGGTTGCAGCACATCGTTGCGCCGGCTGGCGATCGGGATGTCGAGGCTGGCCTGCGCCGTGCCCTGCGTGCGCTGAAGATCGGCTTCGCTGACGCCCAGAATACGTTCGGCGTAGCTGTGGATCTGCCGCCGATCCAGCCCGAGCTTCATGCTGGTCGAGACGCCGCCCGCCGGAAGCTCGGCCACGCGCCCGGCCAGCACCGCCTCGACCAGGCTGCGGTCGTTGTTCGACGTCGCGCGTTCGCGCTGCATCGGGCCGTTGATGGCGTTGTCGGCAAAGGGATTGTAGCCCGCGTCTCCGGCCAGCAACCGGGCCTGCACGTCGGAGAGGTCCAGCGACCTGTCGGTCAGCGTTCGGCTTTCGTCATGGTCGTGGCTTGCAGTCAGCGACCAGCGCCAGCTTTGCAGCTCGCCGTTGAACGCCGCCGCCAGACGCCCGCTCCAGGTGGCGTTGTCGCGCACCAGTGCGCCAGGCGCCGCCGCATAGGCCAGCAAGCGCGTATCACCGGCAAAGGGCGACCACGGATTCCCGCCCGGCAGCAGCAGATTGGCGGTCGCCAGCCCCTGCCGGCTTATCTGTGAACCGGCGGTCAGCCGGGCCGAAAGCGTCATCTGCACTTTCGACGACAACGGGCGGGCGATGCTGACACCGGCGGAAAAATCGGTCGTTTGCGGCGACAGGGTGCGATAATCGCCCAGATTGGTGCTGTTCGGCTGGTTCGCAGTGGCGGCGAACTGGCCCAGCGTCGGCGGCAAAGCGGCGGCCGATCCCGGCACGCCCGCCACCGTCACCACGCCTCCGGCCAGCGCCGACAGCGCCGGATCGATCTCGGCGCCGGGCGTCAGGCCGGTGATGTTGCCGCCGATCGCATAGGGGAACGCCGGGTCTGCCTGCACCACGTCGCGCTGGCTTTCCAGCAGCGCGTTCGAATATTTCAGCGAAACGTCGAACAGCAGGCGGCTGTCGTCCTGCACGCGGAACACAGAACCGCCGAGATTGAGGTTCGCAACATCGCCCGCCGTCGGGCCGCCGATGCCCGCCGTCACCGTCTGCGACTGGAAACGCGGCCGCAGGATCACGTTGATCACCCGCTGGTCCGCCCGATAGCCATAGGCCAGCGCGGTTTCCTCGGGGAAGACTTCAAACTTCTGGATTGCTTCCGACGGAATGCTGTGGACTTCCCGGAAGCCCGAAACCCGCCGGCCGTTCACCAGCACCACCGGCGGCTCGCCGCCACGGCCGCGGCTGCTGCTGGTCTGCGCGGAAAGCTGCTGCACCAGATCCTGCAGGCTGTCGGCCCCGAACGCGCGGATGTCGCGCTCGTCGAGCGAAAGTTCGGCCTGCACATCGGATGCGATCGCCCCGCGTTCGCGCCCGGCAACCACCACGATATCCTCGGCGGTTTCCCCTTCGTCGACTGGCGCTGCCGGCTTCACGTCGGGCGGGGCGGCCGAAGGCGCTTCCTGTGCGGAAACGGCTGTCGAAAGCAGCAGAAGGGCGAATGCGGCACCGGCCGCGCGCGGATCGTTCATGAACACAGCATCCTTTACGGCAACAACCGCCGGTTTCCCCCGCACCCTTCGGACGCGCGGCGTTAGCCGATCGGCCGCATCGATACGAGCAGCAACTGAAGCACGCCTGAACTAATTGTCGGAAAAGCCGAATGGCGTGCTGGTGCGCCGGTAATCGTCGGGCAGCATGTCGCGGCCGATGGGGGGGGCTGCGCGTGCGATGCACCCTGCCCGATGGCAGAGCCGGCAGCCGATGCCGATCGGCGTTGCCGCTTCGTTCATCGGCGCATCGGGCGCGCGGGCATAGATCAGCCGGTCGGCATGTTCTGCCGCACAGACCAGCGCAATCGCCCGTTCCGCGCGCGGCGCACCATAGGCGCCGCCACCTTGCGTCACCGTGCGGGCGACGGAAAAAAACCGCTCGCCGTCGGGAAGCTCGATCCACTGGCTGACGATCCGCCTGGGGGTCTGGAACACCTGATGCACCGACCACAGCGGGCATCCACCGCCGTGGCGGGCGAACGGGAAACCGGCGCCGTCCAGCCGCTTCGACACATTGCCCGCCTGATCGACCCGCAAAAAGAAGAACGGCACCCGTTCATGCCCCGGCTTTTGCAGCGTCGTCAGCCGATGCGCCGCCTGCTCGAAGCTTGCGCCAAAACGCCGGGCCAGCGCCTCGATGTCATAGTGGCGCTGGTCGGCGGCGCGCGCGAACGCCGCATAGGGCATCTGGATGGCGGCGGCCGCGTAGCTGGCAAGCGCGCGATGGGTCAGGCGGCGACCGTTCTCGCTTTCGAACTGCCCGTCGCGCATCTGCGCCTCGATCTCGGCACGCAATTCCAGATAGGCCAGTTGCAGCGCGAGCTGAAAATTCTGGCTGGCGCCGTCGATCTGGTCGTCCAGTTGCACTTCGCGGCCATGATGGTTCAGCCGCCTGACCGCCCCCATCATCACGTCGGGTGGCAGACGCCGCACCTTCAGGCCGTGGCGCGCACGCAGATAGGAAGCTAGCCCGCCCGCCTCACCCACTACTGCGGCGGTGCGTTCGGCTGCTTCGTCGAGCGCCGGGAAACAGTTGCGGCGGGCGGCCAGAAACCGCCGCGATTCCGCAACCGGGTCGGCGGCTGCATCGGCTGCGGTTACACCTTCGCGGGCGGCGTCGCCCTCATCTGCCACGCGGTCGGCCAGCGCCAGTTGTTCCTCGCGCCAGGCGGTGTGCAGCCGCAGCAGGGCTTCGGCGAAACCAGGATAGTTGGCGGCGACGTCGGCCGCCTCCATCGCAGGCAGGTCGATGTCGGCGAAGATCGGGTCGCGCAGCACCGCCGTCAGGCGCGACTGCTGCTCGGCGCCGCCGTCTCCGGCCAGTCGGGCGATATCCAGATCATAGGTGCGCGCCAGCCGGATCAGCAGGTCGGCGGTCAACGGCCGCTGGTTGCGTTCGAGAAGCGCCACATAGGAAGCCGAGATTTCAAGATCCGCGGCCATGTTGGCTTGCGTCAGGCCGAGGTCGCGCCGGATGCGCCGCAGCCTTGGGCCGATATATCTGCTGTCCTGCACAATGATCGCCTTCGAAGTATGCTGCTTTACAACATGACACGCAAACATTGTAAAGTTTTACAGGTGAACGAAACAGCACTCGCGGCGGGGATCGCGGCAGGGATAGGAACTGGCCATCCACTCCAACGCAAACATGCGGAGCGCACCGATGACCAACTACAGCCAGCACATCGCCCAGACCGGCAAGCTGATCGAATCGAAGAACGGCACCTGGGATGGTATCAGCGCCGAGGCAGTCGCGCGGATGCGGCTGCAGAACCGTTTCCGCACCGGTCTCGACATCGCCCGTTACACCGCCGCCATCATGCGGCGCGACATGGCGGCCTATGATGCCGACCCGGCGCAATATACCCAGTCGCTCGGCTGCTGGCACGGCTTCATCGGACAGCAGAAGATGATCGCCATCAAAAAGCATTTCGGCAGCACGAAACGCCGCTACCTCTATCTGTCGGGCTGGATGGTCGCGGCGCTGCGCTCGGAATTCGGCCCGCTGCCCGATCAGTCGATGCACGAGAAAACCTCGGTGCCCGCGCTGATCGAGGAACTCTATACCTTTCTGAAGCAGGCCGATGCGCGCGAGCTGGGCGGGCTGTTCCGCGACCTCGACAAGGCGCGCGCCGCCAGCGACACCGCGCGCGAAAAGCTGCTGATCGACGCCATCGACAACCATGAAACCCATGTCGTGCCGATCATCGCCGACATCGACGCCGGTTTCGGCAATGCAGAAGCCACCTATCTGCTGGCGAAAAAAATGATCGAGGCCGGCGCCTGCGCGCTACAGATCGAAAATCAGGTGTCCGATGAAAAGCAGTGCGGCCACCAGGACGGCAAGGTGACGGTCCCGCACGACGATTTCATCGCCAAGGTGCGCGCCTGCCGCTACGCCTTCATGGAACTGGGCGTCGACGACGGCATCATCGTCACCCGCACGGATTCGCTTGGCGCCGGCCTCACCAAGCAGATCGCCGTTTCGCATGCGCCGGGCGATCTGGGCGACCAGTACAACAGCTTCCTCGACTGCGAAGACGTAGCGCCCGGCGAAATCGGCAACGGCGATGTGCTGATCAACCGCAACGGCAAGCTGGTCCGTCCGAAGCGGCTGCCGTCGAACCTGTTCCAGTTCCGCGAAGGAACCGGCGCCGACCGTTGCGTGCTCGACAGCATCACCTCGCTGCAGAACGGCGCCGACCTGCTGTGGATCGAAACGGAAAAGCCCCACATTGAGCAGATCGCCTCGATGATGGACCGCATCCGCGAAGCAGTGCCCAACGCCAAGCTGGTCTATAACAATTCGCCCAGCTTCAACTGGACGCTGAGCTTCCGCCAGCAGGTGTTCGACGCCTGGACCAGGGAAGGCCGCGACGTCTCGAACTATGACCGCGCCAACCTGATGAGCGTTATCTACGACCAGACCGACCTTGCCGCCGAAGCCGACGAGCGCATCCGCACCTTCCAGCGCGACGCTTCGGCGCGGGCGGGGATTTTCCACCACCTGATCACCCTGCCGACCTACCACACGGCCGCATTGTCGACCGACAATCTGGCGCGGGAATATTTCGGCGAACAGGGAATGCTGGGCTATGTGAAGAACGTGCAGCGCGCCGAGATCCGGCAGGGCATCGCCTGCGTGAAACACCAGAACATGTCCGGCTCGGACATCGGCGACGACCACAAGGAGTATTTCGCCGGCGACGCCGCGCTGAAGGCCGGCGGCACGCTGAACACGATGAACCAGTTCGCCTGACGAACTGACGATCACCCCCGGGGGAGAGGGGGAAGGCCGGCGCCAGCAATGCGCGCCGGCCTTTTCGTTGGCGCGCCCGCCTCTCGCCATCCCGGCAGGCAAACCCGGTTCAACTGTCGGCCACCGGATCGATTCCACTTCCCCGATTGCGCGTGCTAGGCAGGAAAAAGTCGCATCCACGAGGGAGAGTGAAGCATGCCAGCCATCGTCCAGATCAACTTCCACAACGACATCTCGGAAGAGGAGCTGGCCCAGACCTCCAACCCCGAGCGGGCGAAGATGTTCTGGAACGTCGATGGCCTGCGCTGGAAGGTCTGGCTGCGCGATGCCGAGCGGCGCGAAAGCGGTGGAATCTACCTGTTCGCGACGCGCGCAGCCGCCGAGGCCTATGTCAGCGGGCCGATCGCCGCCGCCATCAAGACGCTGCCGCACACCTCGGCGCATTCGATCAAGCTGTTCGACGTGCGCGACGATGTCAGCGCCATCACCGGCGCGCCGCTCGACGTCGACATGAAACGCGGCTGAGGCGCCAGCATGGCGGGCTTCGATTTCGACCGCCCGCTGGACCGCCGCAACCCGGCAGACAGCGTGAAATGGCTCTATCGCGGCACCGACGTGCTGCCGATGTGGATTGCCGACATGGAATTCGCCGCGCCTGACACCGTGGTCGACGCCATGGCCGAGCGGCTGCGGCATCCGGTGTTCGGATACGCCATGGCCGACACGGAAACCCGGCAGGCGGTCGTCGACTGGGTGCAGACCCACTATGACTGGGCGATCCGGCCGGAAGACATCGTGTTTCTGCCCGGCACCCTGCCGGGAATCGCCATGGGGCTGCTGTCTACGCTGTCGCCGGGGGATGGCGTCGTCATGCAGACGCCGATCTACGGGCCGATACACAAGGCCCCCGGCCTTTGCGGCATGCGGCGGATCGACGCGCCGATCGGCATCCGGCCCGATGGCTGCACGATCGGCAGCTTCGCCGACGAGGCCCGCCACGCGCGCGCAATGCTGCTCTGCAACCCGCACAACCCTACCGGCAAGGTCTACAGCCGCGCCGAACTCGCGCTGCTGGCCGAAGCCGCCGAACGCCACGACCTCTTGATCCTGTCGGACGAGGTGCATTGCGATCTGGTCTTTCCGGGCCACCGGCACATTCCCGTCGCAACGCTCGACGAACGGACGGCTGCCCGCACCATCACCCTGATGTCCGGCGGCAAGACCTTCAACATCTCGGGCCTGAAACTTGCGTTCGCGATTATCCAGAATGCCGATCTTCGCCATCGCTTTCAGGCATCGAAGCGCGGCATGGTGCCAGCCACCGACAATCTGATGGGCCTCGTCGCCACCCGCGCCGCCTTTCACCACGCCGAGGAATGGCGGCAGGCGCTTGTCGGATATCTTGCTGAAAACGCAGCACATCTGGAACGGCGACTGGCCACGGAACTGCCCGCCGCAATGCTGGTGCGCCCCGAAGCGTCGTTCCTCGCCTGGATCGACTGCCGCGCGCTCGGCCTCGACGAGGAGCCGTCGCGCTTTTTCGAACGCCATGCGGCGCTTGCCCTTTACGCGGGCACGGATTTCGGCCCCGGCGGCGATGGCTGGGTGCGGCTGAACTTCGGCTGCCCGAGGGCAATGCTCGACGAGGCGATCGACCGCATGGTCGCAAGTGCCGCCGGCCATGCGTCTGCAAAGGGTTGAATGCGGCTCACCTGCAATCCTGTCGTTTCGCTTGAGCGCCAAATCGGCCCAACCTAGCCTTGCCCGGCACCGCCCGTCGGCTATAGCGCCGACGCAGGCTAGCGCATCTCGAGGGAATGGAAGGGTGAGGATCGTGTTCAAACTGGGT